>NZ_JBHURI010000029.1:0-47828 GCF_042673425.1 Agromyces sp. NPDC056965
CTGCAGCCCCCGAGCTGCACCACCACGCACACGACCGAAGGCCGCCCGACAGGGCGGCCTTTCGCCGTTAACCGAACCACCACACAACCACCTCGCTATCCTGAGGGAATGGGCAGCCGGCTCGGCGATGCGATGAGCCCCTATCTGCGCGCTCACGCGTCGAACCCGGTCGACTGGTACCCCTGGGGCGAAGCGGCATTCGAGGCGGCCCGGCAACGGGATGTACCGGTGCTGATCTCCGTCGGGTACGCGACCTGTCACTGGTGCCACGTGATGGCCAGGGAGAGCTTCAGCGATCCCGCGGTCGCCGCAGTGCTGAACGACGGATTCGTGGCGATCAAGGTCGACCGAGAGGAGCATCCCGATGTCGACGCGAGCTACCTCGCGGCTGCTTCCGCGTTCACGCGCGACCTGGGCTGGCCGCTGACCGTGTTCGCCTCGCCGGAAGGGCGTGCGTTCTACGCCGGCACGTACTTCCCGCCGCACGAGCTCCGCGGCACCCCCTCCTTCACGAACGTGCTCGCCGCCGTCAGCGCAGCCTGGCGGGACCGGCGCGCGGAGCTGGACGCGACGGCGTCGGCAGTGGCCGAGGCATTGGCCGCGGCATCCGCTGTTCGAACCGAGGGTGCGCTGCCGCGTCGTGACGAGTTGGAGGGCGCCGTCGAGGCGCTCGCCGCCCAGGAGGATCGGGTGCACGGCGGATTCGGCGGTGCGCCGAAGTTCCCGGTGGCGCCCGTGCTCGAGTTCCTGACGGCAGCCGGCGGATCGGGCAGGGCGCTGGCCGAGCGGACCGTGCGGCTCATGGGCGCATCCCCGCTGCACGACCCGGTCGACGGCGGGTTCTTCCGCTACGCGACGCGGGCGGACTGGAGCGAGCCGCACTACGAGCGGATGCTCACCGACAATGCGCTGCTCCTCCGGGTTGCGACCGAGCTCGGGCGGGCATGGCCGAGCGACGAGCACACGCTGTCGATCGCCGACGGCATCGCGAGGTTCCTGATCGACCGGTTGCAGTTGCCGAGCGGCGGATTCGCGAGCGCCCAGGACTCGGAGAGCGTGATCGACGGCGAGCGGAGCGAGGGCGGGTACTACCGACAGGACTCCGAAGGGCGGGCGCGGCTCGCGCCCCCGCCCCTCGACGAGAAGGTGCTCACCGGATGGAACGGACTCGCGATCGCCGCGCTCGCGAGGCACGGACTCGTGCGCGGGGACGCGCAGTCGGTGGAGGCGGCGAGACGCTGCGCAGCGCTGTTGCTGGCCACGCACCTGCTGCCCGACGGCAGTCTCGTTCGGGCGTCGCTCGATGGGCTGGCCTCGACGGCCGTCGCGACCCTCGAGGACACGGGCATGCTCGCCGGCGGGCTCCTCGAACTCGCAGCAGTGACCGGTGAGTCGGGTTACGCGGTCGCAGCGCGCGCCCTCGTCGATGCGGCGATGGCGGCCGCGAGTGCCGATCAGGATGGGGACAGCAGACTCCCGTTCGCAGCACCGGGCGGGGGAGACCCCGTGCTGCGGGCGCGCGGCCTCCAGCTGCCCGACGATCCGGCGGAGGGCGCAGCCCCATCGGGGGTCACCGCCTGCGCGGATGCCGCGTGGCGACTGCACCTGCTGGGAGCCGGCGATGCGTATCTCGCCGCGGCGGAGCAGGCGATGTCGTCCGTGGCGGGCATCGCACTGGAGCGCCCGCTCGCGTTCGGCGGCGCACTCGCGCTCATGACGAGGCTCGCGGCGCCGGTCGTGCAGCTCGTGACGGTCGTGCCCGAGCGCGCCGGCAGCGGGCCCGAACGCATCGACAGCGACCCCGAGCACGCGGACGCCGACGGGGACGCGGACGGGGACGTGGACGGTGTCGCACCCGAGGAACTCGCGCTCGTCGCAGCGACCCGGGCGCACGAGGCATCCGTCGTCGTCATCGTCGACGAGCGGCAGGCACGCGAGTTCGCGGAGGCGGGATTCTCGCTGTTCGATGCGCGCACTGCGCGCGACGGGAAGGCCGTCGCGTACCGCTGCGAGGCGTTCGTCTGCGCGCTCCCGGTCGAGGACCCGTCGATGCTCGGAGCACTCGGCCCGCTCGAGTGAGGGCGGGGCGCATCGGGTGCGCACGAGAACTCCGGGATCCGTACGATGAGAGCATGACGCAGCCCGTGAAGCACCGCCCCGGCACGATCGCGATCGCGGCGATCCTCGATGCGGTGCTCGTCGTCGTCTTCGTGTCGATCGGCCGGAGGAGCCACGCCGAGGGGCTCGACCTCGCGGGAATCGCGGGCACGGCGTGGCCCTTCCTCGCCGCCCTCGTGGCGGGCTGGCTCGCGGCGCGAGCGTGGCGGCATCCGCTCGCCGTCTGGCCGACCGGCGTCATCGTCTGGGCGGTGACCGTCGTGGGCGGCATGCTGCTCCGCGCGGTGAGCGGCCAGGGCACGCAGCTCGCGTTCATCATCGTCGCGACCCTGACGCTCGCCGCCTTCCTGCTCGGATGGCGGCTCATCGCGATGCTCGTGACGCGCGGCGCGCGTGCCAGGGCCGAGGCGGGTGCCGCCGACCCCTCGCGGGGCGATCCGGCATGAACCCCATCGAGTGGCTCTTCGACGCCCAGCTCGTGATCGGCGACCAGGTCATCCTCTGGCGCGAGATCGTCGGCAACGTGTTCGGGCTCGCGAGCGCGCTCGGCGGGCTCCGGCGCAAGGTCTGGGCGTGGCCGGTCGGCATCGTGGGCAACGCGCTGCTCTTCACGGTCTTCATGGGCGCGCTCTTCGAGACGCCGAACCCCGTGAACCTGCTCGGTCAGGCCGGGCGGCAGCTCATGTTCATCGCCGTGTCGATCTACGGCTGGGTGCGCTGGTCGCAGCACCGTCAGGTGAGCGACTCCGCGGTCGAGCCGAGGTGGGCGAGCGCGCGAGCCCGCATCCTGCTCGGAGTCGCCCTCCTCGGCGGCACGCTCGTGCTGACCCCGATCTTCCGGGCTCTCGGCTCGTTCGAACCGGTCTGGGCCGATGCGTGGATCTTCATGGGGTCGCTGCTCGCCACGTGGGGCATGGCCAAGGGATGGACGGAGTTCTGGCTCATCTGGGTCGCCGTCGACATCGTCGGCGTGCCGCTGCTCATCAGCGCCGGCTACTACGCCTCGGCGCTGCTGTACGTCTTCTACGGACTGTTCACGATCTTCGGCTTCATCACCTGGATGCGCGTGCAGCGGGTCACCAGCGCGACGGCACCCGGTCGAGCACCGACCACACCGCAGGGCTGAGGTCGGGATGCTCGAGGGCGATCTCGCGCAGCAGCTCGTACTCGAACTTCGCGACGTCGCCCTCGCGCGCGGCCGGGTGATAGGCGCGGGCCCGCACCGTGCGCCAGCGCTCGGAGTGGAGCCGGTCTTCACGCAGCGTCGCGACGACCTGTTCGTCGACCGATGGCAGGTCGGGCAGGAACACCCACGGGTCCTCGCCGAGGCGGCATCGGAGCTCGATGAGCGCCGAGAGCTCGTCGCGTGCGTCTTGACGCAGCCGCTCGAGTGTCGTCGACTCTGCCATGCGCACCTCCCCTCGCCTTGTCTCGATCGTAATCAACGCTAAACGCACCGTGTGACGGGCGGGTTACAGAGCGCAACCCGACATGTACTCCAGATGACGAATCGATGACGGTCGGCATCGTCGTCGCGCCGGCCACCTGCTTGAATGGTGCGCACTGCCGGGAGCCGCCATGCCGGCCGAACCTGAGGGGCACGAGTCTTGACGTACCTGATCCTGCACGGCTACGAGAACCGGCGCCCCGACGGGCACTGGCAGCGGTGGCTCGCGTCCGAACTCGAGGGGAGCGGGGCATCCGTTCGCTACCCCCAGCTGCCCGAGCCCGACGAACCCGTGCTCGACGACTGGGTCGCCGCGATCGAGGCCGAACTGGCCGGCACGGACCCCGCGTCGCTGACGGTCGTGTGCCACAGCCTCGGCTGCGCGGCCTGGCTCGTCGTCGCGGCCCGACGCGCGGCCGAAGGGCGAACAGATGCCGCGGCGACCCGACTGCTGCTCGTCGCCCCGGTCTCGGACCCCGTGCTCAGGGGGATCCCGAACGTCGCCGGGTTCGCCCTCGACGGCGAGGCCGTGCACGCCGCCGCCGAACACGTGATCGTGGTCTCGGGTGACGCCGACCCGTACTGCCCCGAGGGGGCCGGCCGCGTCTTCGCCGAGCCGCTCGGTGCCGAGTACGTCACCGTGGCGGGTGGCGGCCACCTCACGATCGACGACGGCTTCGGCCCGTTCCCGCTCGTGCTCGACCTCGCGACCCGCTGACCGAAGCCCCGATCGGATCGCCGCGGCGCGGGTGCGCTTGAATGGTCGAATGAGCACCGAGCCGAATCCGTCGCCCCTCACCGCCGTCGACGAGGCTCGTGCCGACGAGCTGCTGGGCCTCCTGCGTGCCGACCTCGTGGCCGCCGACTTCACGGTCGCTGCGCTCGAGGAACTGTGGGGCGAGGACGCCGCAGCGGCCCTGCATCGGGGCGAGCGCGTGCCCGCGAGGCGGGTGCTCGATGCCCGCAGGCGCGAGCACGGGGCATCCGCCGGCCTCGCGACGCTCGCCGAACTCTTCGTGCTCGGTGTCCCCGTGCCGCACGGCGAGCTCGCCGACGCCCTCGTCGGGCTCGGGGTCGAGGGGGCCATCGAGCTCGGGCTCGTCGGCGATGCCGGCGACGGCGGCGGCTCGGGCCGCGGAGCAACCGTGCGCGCTCGGCTCGACCTGCGTCCGTATGCGTTCACCGATGCGTACGGCGCCGGCGAGTGGTGGATCCTCTCGGACCTCGGAGAGCTCGCCCTCGGACACGCGCTCGGCGAGCACCACGTGCTCGGCGTCGGGGGCGCGTCGATGACGCTCTCGGGACTCATGCTGCCGACGCCCGCGAAGCGCGTGCTCGACCTCGGCACCGGTTGCGGGATCCAGGCGATGCACGCGTCGCGGTTCGCCGAGCGCATCGTCGCGACCGACATCTCCGAGCGTGCGCTCGAGATCGCGCGACTGAACCTGGTGCTGAACGGCATCGGCGGCGTCGAGTTCCGGCTCGGCAGCCTCTTCGAGCCGGTCGCGGGCGAGCGGTTCGACCGCATCGTCTCGAACCCGCCCTTCGTCATCACCCCGCGCATCGAGGGCGTTCCCGAGTACGACTACCGCGACGGCGGCATGGTGGGCGATGCGCTCGTCGAAGCCGTGATCCGCGGGGCTCACGACCATCTCGAGCCCGGCGGCGTCGCGCAGCTCCTCGGCAACTGGGAGTACCGGGGCGTGGGCGCCTCCGCTGGCGGCCCCGCCGGCGCCTCCGCCTCCGACGGCCTCGAACGCGTCGGCGACTGGGCGGCCATGCTCGAGCACTGGGTGATCGAGCGCGAGGTGCAGCACGTCACCGAGTATGCGGAGACGTGGATTCGCGACGGCGGCACGCGGCCCGGCAGCGCCGAGTTCGACCGGCTCTACGATGCCTGGCTCGACGACTTCGCCGCACGCGGGGTCGAGCGCGTCGGCTTCGGCTACGTGCTGCTGCGACGAGCGGATGCCGCGGCATCCACTCGCTCGGAGGGCGGGCTCGCGCGACTCGAGCGCCTGCACGGACCGCTCGGCTCGAACGAGTCCGGACTCGGAGCGCACCTCGCCGAGTGCCTCGCCGGACACGACCGGCAGGCCGCCCTCGACGATGCCATGCTCGCCGCGACCCGGTTCACGGCTGCCGGCGACGTCACCGAGGAGCGTCACTACTGGCCGGGCGACGACGACCCGACGGCGATGCTGCTGCGCCAGGGCGGCGGCTTCGGGCGGGCGATCAGCCTCGACACGGGGCTCGCGGCGCTCGTCGGCGCGAGCGACGGCGAGCTGCCCGTCGGCGCGATCGTGGCCGCGCTGGCCCAGCTGCTCGAGGTCGACGAGACGGCGCTCGCGGGCGAGCTGCTGCCCGCGGTGCGCACGCTCGTCGACGACGGCATGCTGCGATTCGCCGACTGAGGCGGAGCGAGCCGGGCCGGCTCCCCGTCAGACGGTGCCCGCGGGCGGCCAGACTCCGATGATGAGCGCCATGACCACCACGGTCACGAGCTCGTGCCCGATGTTGAGGATGGTGAGCCCGGGCGGGCGGCCCTCGAACACGTCGTGCGTGATGAAGCGTGCGGCGGTGAAGCCTGCCCACAGCATGAGGCCGGTCGTGAACGCCATCAGCAGGTAGTTGCCGCCGAGCGCCGTCCAGGCGACCTGGGTCGCGATCGCGAGCACCCACGCCGAGATGAAGCTCACGATGAGCGTCGTGAGGATCGGTCCGACCGCTCCGCGCTCGCCGGAATCGTCGACCTTCGCGACCCGCATCCAGTAGTTGCCGAAGACCTTCGGCGTGTACCAGATCGATCCCACGAGCATTGTCGACAGCGTGGCGACGATCACGGCCCAGTAATTGACGTCGACGAGCATCTCAGCTCCTCCGACGAGTCACGCGCTCGGTCACGGCAATCTTCACGTCGATCAGCATTTCAGCCTCTCCCACGACCCGCTCGGGCCCCTGTGGTCGGCAGTCTAGACCCGCGTACAGCCGCGCCGCGGTATTCTCGTGGTCGCACATTCGAAAGCGAGCCCATGCCCGACAGTCCGCTCTCCGCCTCACCGTACGAGGTGCTCGGCGTCGCGTCCGACGCGGACGACGCGACGCTGCGGCTCGCCTATCGTCGAGCGCTCCGGAGCGCGCACCCCGACACGGGCGGCGATGTCGTGCGGTTCCACGCCGTGCAACTCGCGTGGGAGCTCGTGGGCACGCCCGATGCGCGTGCGCTCTTCGACCGCGGCGCCCGCGGCGGGGCCCCGGCGCCGAGCCGAGAGGCGTGGGCGCCGGCTGCGCCGAAGCCGCGTCGCGACTCGCGCCCGCTCGCCCGCACCTACGGCCACCCCGGGGGCCTGTCGCGCGAGCGCTACCTCGGGCTGATCCGCGAGTGGGCCGGCCGCGGCGTGACCCTCGCCGACCCCTACGACCCCGCGCTCGTGCGAAGTGCACCACGCGACATCCGTCATGTGCTCGCCGACGCGCTCGCCGAGGAGGCGAGTGCCCGCTCGCTGTCGACGCTGGGCATCGCCTACACCGTGTGGCACGACGTCGCGACGGATGCCGCGGGCCACGGCCTGCCGCCGAAGCTCGACCACCTCGTGCTCGGCCCGACGGGCCTCTTCGCGATCCAGTCCGAGGACTGGGGCGGGCCCGTCGCCATGAAGCGCGGCGAACTGGTCGGCGCGGCGCTCGACGGGGAGCGCCCGGTGCGAGCGCTCGCCGCGCGCGCGAAGGCGATCGGTCGCGCCGCCAAGGTCAAGCCGACCGCGCTCATCATCGTCGTGCCCGACGAGCACGCCGAGGAGTCCCTCGAGCTCGGCGGCACGAATCGCGGCGCCGTCGTCGCGCTCGTGCGTCGCTCGCGCCTCGCGAGCGCGGTGCGCGAGGGCCTGCCGGGGTCGGCCCACCTCGGCGGCACCGAGGTCATGGAGGTGCGTTCGCGCCTGCAGGCCGTCGTGCGGTTCGCCTGACCTGCGCTGCCGCGCGGCGGGCGCGAGCACGAGCTGGTTCGCCCGACGCCGAGCGGCGAACTCGACCACGGGCCGCGAGCGGTGTTGGATGGGAGGATGCCCGCATCACGCACTGACGCCTACATCGCCGACTTCGCCGATTTCGTCCGCGCCTCGCCGTCGTCGTACCACGCGGCGGAAGAGGTCGCGCGCCGTCTCGAATCCGCCGGCTTCGATCGACTCGACGAGCGCGACGAATGGCCGTCGGGCGGAGGACGCCACGTGGTGGTTCGCGACGGCGCCGTCATCGCGTGGGTGACGCCGGCGGCCGCGGGCGGCACGACGCCGTTCCGCGTGCTCGGCGCTCACACTGATTCGCCGTCGTTCAAGCTGAAGCCGCGCCCGACGTCGAGCTCCGAGGGCCTGTTGCAGGCGGGGGTCGAGGTCTACGGCGGGCCGCTCCTGAACTCGTGGCTCGACCGCGAACTCGAGCTCGCGGGCCGCATCGTCACCGACGACGGCGCCACGCACCTCGTGCGGACCGGCCCCATGCTGCGCATCCCGCAGCTCGCGATCCACCTCGACCGCGAGGTCAACAAGGGGCTCACCCTCGACAAGCAGCGCCACGTGCAGCCGATCTGGGGTGCCGGCGGCACGGGAGACGTGCTCGAGGTGCTCGCGGCCTCGGCCGGGGTCGACGCCGAGCGGATCGTCGGCCATGACGTGCTCGTCGCCGACACGCAGGCGCCGGCGCGGTTCGGCCTCGACGACACCCTGTTCGCCTCTGGGCGCATGGACAACCTGAGCTCGGTCTATGCCGGGCTCGTGGCCCTGCTCGAGGTGCCCGGCGATGCCGGTCATGTCAGCGTGCTCGCCGCGTTCGATCACGAGGAACTCGGCTCCGAGTCGCGCTCGGGTGCGAGCGGCCCCTTCCTCGACGACGTGCTCGTGCGCATCGGCGCCGGGCTCGGCGCCGGCGACATCGAGCGTCGGCGTGCGTACGCGGCATCCTGGATCGTCTCCTCCGATGCGGGCCACGCGGTGCACCCGAACTATCCCGAACGGCACGACCCGGCGAACCGGCCCTCGCTCGGCGGGGGTCCGCTGCTCAAGCTCAACGCCAATCAGCGCTATGCGAGCGACGCCGAGGGTGCGGGGTTCTGGGCGGCGGTCTGCCGGCAGGCGGGCGTCGAGACGCAACCGTTCGTCTCGAACAACTCGATCCCGTGCGGCTCGACCATCGGCCCGCTCTCGGCGACCCGGCTCGGCATCCGCACGGTCGATGTCGGCGTGCCGTTGCTCTCGATGCACTCGGCGCGCGAGCTCGCGCACGTCGACGACCTCGCCGCACTCGGCGCTGCCGTCACCGCCTTCTTCGCGGGCTGACGACCACGAGTGGCGGGATGTCGCGCCACGACGGCGCGATATTCCCTGCCCTCGACCGGCGGCGGCTGACAGTGTGAACAGCATGACCGAGACGATCACGGCCACGCCGCCGACAGCCGCACCCGCACCCTCACCTGCGCTCTTCGCGCACGTCGCCGACCGCGACGCGGCGATCGCGCACTTCCGGGGCCGGCTCGGCTTCGAGGCCGACGTCTCGGATGTCGCCGCCGCGCTCGCCGGTTCGGAGCCGGGCTTCGTGCTCGTCGACACCCGCAACGACGCCTCGTGGTCGCAGGGCCACGTGCCCGGCGCCGTGCACCTGCCGTGGCGCCGCATCGCCGCAGAGGCCGCCGCGCTGATCCCCACCGGCACGCCGGTCGTCGTCTACTGCTGGGGTCCGGGATGCAACGGGGCGACGCGCGCCGCACTCGAGTTCGCGCTGCTCGGCCACCCCGTGAAGGAGATGATCGGCGGATTCGAGTACTGGGTGCGCGAGGGATTCGCCTACGACACCGCCGACGGGCCGGCCCAGCTCGCGGCCGACCCGCTCACGAACGTCGTCGAGACGGGACTCGGCGGCGGCGCCGTCGCCGACGGCGTCATCAGCTGCGCCTGCTGACGCGGGCGCGCCGAGCACGGGTGGGCGCCGGCCGGGACACCGGCACCCACCCGGCAGTCCCATGCGGCTGCCGGCTCCGGTCTCAGCGCAACGGGCTGCGCCGGCCCTCGAGCCACATCGTGTGGTCGCGCAGGCCGTTGCGCACCGCGGCCTTGATGATCAGGTAGCCGATCCAGAGCATGAGCCCGAGCACGGCGAGATAGATCACGAGGCCGATGACGAGGCCGATGAGGCCTGCGCCCCAGAGCAGATCGGGCATGTTCGGGTCGGGGGTGTCCATCTGCACAGCGTGTCAGACGCTCGCGTGCACCGCGAGATTCCCGATCGGGGGACACGGCGGGTGCCGTGCCCGCCGATCAGCACTCGATGACGTTGACCGCGAGCCCGCCCTCGCTCGTCTCCTTGTACTTCGTCATCATGTCGATGCCCGTCTGCCGCATGGTCTCGATGACGGTGTCGAGGGAGACGACATGCGTGCCGTCGCCGTGCAGTGCGAGGCGTGCGGCGGAGACGGCGGTCGACGAGGCGATCGCGTTGCGCTCGATGCAGGGCACCTGCACGAGGCCGCCGACGGGATCGCAGGTGAGGCCGAGGTGGTGCTCCATGGCGATCTCCGCGGCGTTCTCGATCTGTCGGGGCGTCCCGCCGAGCACGGCGCAGAGTGCACCGGCCGCCATCGCGCACGCCGAACCGACCTCCGCCTGGCACCCGCCCTCGGCACCCGAGATCGAGGCGTTCTTCTTGACGAGGGAGGCGATCGCCGCGGCGGTCAGCAGGTATCGGCGGATGCCGGCAGCATCGGCACCGGGCACGAACTTCAGGTAGTAGTGGCCGACGGCCGGGATGATGCCGGCCGCGCCGTTCGTCGGGGCCGTGACGACCCGCCCGCCCGACGCGTTCTCCTCGTTCACCGCGAGCGCGAACGCGTGCAGCCATTCGGTCGAGGTGTCGCGCAGATGCTCGTCGCGGTCGTACTCCTCGAGGCGCTGTCGCACGAGCGATGCGCGCCGCTTGACCCGCAGGCCGCCGGGCAGGGTGCCGTCGGCCGAGAGCCCGTTCGAGACGCACTCGGCCATCGCCGCCCAGATCGCGTCGAGGCCGTCGTCGATGCCCTGCTCGCCGTGGACCGCGACCTCGTTGTACCGTGCGACGTCGCACAGCGAGACGCCGTGCTCCTCGCAGAGTGCGAGCAGTTCGTCGGCGCTCGAGTAGGGCAGCGGATGCCGCAGCGCCTCGGCCTCGGACGCCGTCTCGCCCTCGCGGCGGATGAACCCGCCGCCCACCGAGTAGTACGTGTCTTCCGCGAGGGGGAGCGCGTCGTCGCCCCACGCCTGCAGCGTCATCGCATTGGGGTGGCCGGGCAGGCGGGTGCGCGGTTCGAGGGCGACATCGCTGCGGAGCATCCGGATCGTGTGCGTGCCGACGATGCGCACCTCGGCGCCGTCATCGCCGAGACCCGCCCAGGCGCCGCGAACCTCGTCGGGGTCGCAGTCGTGCGGCTCGAGGCCGGCCAGGCCGGCGACGACCGCGTCGGGAGTCCCGTGCCCGAGGCCGGTGGCGCCGAGCGAGCCGTACAGCGAGCACGTGATGCGGGTGACGCGGTCGAGCACGCCGTCTCGCGCGAGGTGTTCGGCGAACGCCCGTGCGGCCCGCATCGGGCCGACGGTGTGGGAACTCGAGGGGCCGATCCCGATCGAGAAGAGATCGAGGGCTGAGACGAACGCTGTCACCCTTCAAGGCTACGCCGCAGGGCGCGCAGTGTTGTGGCGGGAACTCGCAGATTCATGCGCATCCGGCGTTCGCGGCGCGGGTTCGGCGCAAGATCGGCGCCCCGCACGCACGTCGCCGGTCAGGGCGTCCGTCGCGGGGCAGCGGCGGTCAGCGGCTGTCGGAGTCCGTCGCGGCCGTCAGGGCGCTGTGAGCGCCGCGTGAGCGTCGTGCAAGCACGCGCGCCCACTGTGTACCCATGACCACACACACATCACCCGATTGGGCCGTCGAGGCCGAGGGGCTCGTCAAGACGTTCGGTGCGAATCGCGCCGTCGACGGCGTCGACCTCCGCGTCGCCACCGGGTCCGTCTACGGCGTGCTCGGCCCGAACGGCGCGGGCAAGACGACCACCATCTCCATGCTCGCGACGCTGCTCAAGCCCGACGGCGGCAGCGCCCGCATCTTCGGCCACGACGTGCAGCGCGAGGCGCAGGTCGTGCGTCAGCTCATCGGCGTCACGGGCCAGTACGCCTCCGTCGACGAGACGCTCTCGGCCACCGAGAACCTCTTCCTGTTCTCGCGACTGCACGGACTGAGCGCCGCGGACTCGCGTCGCAAGGCCACCGAACTCCTCGAGGAGTTCGGCCTGACGGATGCCGCGAAGCGACCGCTGAAGAACTTCTCCGGCGGCATGCGCCGTCGTCTCGACCTGGCCGCGAGCCTCATCGCGCAGCCGCCGCTCATCTTCCTCGACGAGCCGACGACGGGCCTCGACCCGCGTACGCGCATCCAGATGTGGGACACCATCCGCCGCCTGGTGTCGTCGGGGTCGACGGTGCTGCTGACCACGCAGTACCTCGACGAGGCCGACCAGCTCGCCGATCGCATCGCGGTCATCGACCGCGGCCGCGTGGTCGCGGAAGGCACGGCCAACGACCTCAAGGCCTCCGTGGGGGAGTCCACCCTCGAGCTGCGGCTCGTGAACCTCGGTGACGCCGACGACGCGCGCGTCGCGATCCAGCGCGTGCTGGGCGTCGCGGCATCCGCCTCGCCGGAGGCCGGTCGCCTCACCGCGCCCATGAACGACCCCGACCTCGTCACCGAGTTGCTCGTGACGCTCCGCGACGAGGGCATCCACCTCGCCGAGATGAGCGTGCAGAAGCCGACGCTCGACGAGGTCTTCCTCACCCTCACCGGTCACGGCGTCGAATCCGACGACGCGGGGACCGGAGCATCCGCCGAGCTCGAAGGGAGCCGCGCATGACCACCACCATGCTTTCCCCGAAGGCGACCGCCGCGTCGCCGATCACCCCGGGCGCCCAGCGCACGCTCAAGAACCGCGTCTCGATCTCCGAGACCGTCTCGCACACGCTCACCATGGCGTACCGGGGCCTGCTGAAGATCAAGCGCACCCCCGAGCAGCTCGTCGACGTGACGGTGCAGCCGATCCTGTTCACCCTGATGTTCACGTACATCTTCGGCGGTGCGATCGCGGGCGACGTCGCGAGCTACCTGCCGATCATCATTCCGGGCATCCTCGTGCAGACCGTCATCACGACCTCGGTCGTCACGGGCGTGCAGCTTCGCGAGGACATGGACAAGGGCGTGTTCGATCGGTTCCGCTCCCTGCCGATCGCGCGGATCGCGCCCCTGTCGGGCGCCCTGCTCGCCGACACCGTGCGATACGGCATCGCGACCACCCTGACCTTCGTGATGGGCTACCTCATGGGATTCCGCCCCGAGGGCGGTATCTGGTCGGTCGTCGGGGCCGGGCTCCTCGTCATCGCCTGCTCGTGGGCGATCAGCTGGATCTTCGCCTTCTTCGGCGTGATCGCTCGCACCGCATCGAGCGTGCAGGGCGTCTCGATGATCGTGCTCTTCCCGCTGACGTTCCTCTCGAACGCGTTCGTGCCGGCCGACACGATGCCCGACTGGCTGCAGTGGTTCGTCGACATCAACCCGGTCTCGCACCTCGTGACCGCGGTCCGCGACCTCGTGAACACCGGTACGTGGGGGCCCGACGCGGGCGTCTCGCTGCTCGGCGCGGCCGTCATCGTCGCGGTCTTCGCACCGCTCACGGTGCGGGCGTACATGCGGAAGGCGTAGCCGCCTCGGCTACGGGACCCGCTCCGAGAGGAGCTCGACGGCCCGGTCGACTGCGGCATCCGGAGACACGGATGCCGCGGCCGACCGGGCTTCGTGCACCCGCGCCGCACCGAGCCGCTGCTCGGCGGCCTCGACGCGGGCCGTGAGCGCGAGCAGCGGCAGGTCCTGGCGCGGCGACAGCCGCTCGGCGAGGGCGAGCAGCTCGAGTGCCCGGTCCTCGAGCGATGGCACCGTCATCGCCCAACTCGACCAGCCGACGAGCGCGGTGCCTAGCACGGGCTTGTCGATGTACCCCGGCCTGACCCGGTGCATGGCGAGCGTGCGTGCGCGGAGCCGCCGTGCCGTGTCGGCGATCTCGTTCCCGTCACGGTCGTCGTCGACCCCGGCGGCGACGAACGCCGCGAGCGAGAGGACGTACCAGGGCGACGCCCGGCGGCCGGGCAGCGCGTATCGTTCGAGCGCGCGATGCGTGTGCTCGACGGAGTTGGCGGTCTCCCCGCGGGTGCGCGCCGCCTCGGACAGCCCGAGCTCGCCGATCGCGCCGAGATCGAAGCGGATGTCGCCCGTGCGATCGCCCTGCGTCATCCGTTCGAATCGCTGCTCGGCCTCGTCGAGTCGGCCGAGCGAGAGCAGCGCCACCGCCTCGATCCACTCGAGCTGCAGCAGGTCGGGGGCCGCACCGAACCATCGCAGGCGCCGCGCCGCCTCCTCGCTCCAGCGCAGCGCCTCGGAGGGCCGCGCCGTCTGGCTGGCGAGCTGGGCGAGGGTCATCGCCGCCATCGCGCCGATCCATGCCTCCCCGCTCCGCTCCGAGAGTTCGAAGGCGCGACGTGCCGCCGTCGCGGCGCGATCGATCTCGCCTTCGTTCTCGGCGACCTGGGCGGTGAGGATGCCGCCGAGCAGCGCCTCGGCGAGGTCGTCGGAGGCGGTCATCCGTTCGAGCGACGCGTGCGCGTGATCGAGATCGGAGAGGCCCAGGAGGAACTCCGCAGCTCCGCGCTGCCACGGCGCGAGTTCCGCACCCGAGCGGATGATCCGGCGGAGCCGTGAGAGCGCGATGAGCCCTTGGCGGTGCTCGGCGACGAGCGCCGTCGCCGACATCGTGATGTACGCGGTCGCCGCCAACTCGTTGAATCGCGGTTCGGGCGTGTACCCGGTGCTCGCCGTCAGCAGGTCGCCGATGAAGGAGAGCACCTCGTCGTGGTTGCCGCGCACCGACCACGAGTAGGCCAGCACCGCGAAGACGCCGAGTGCCACGCGCGCGTCGCGCCCGGCGATCGCGGCCCTCAGGATCGACACCAGGTTGTCCTGCTCGAGCGCGACACCGTGCAGCATCTCGATCTGGCGGTGGTCGGCGGTGCGCTCGACACCGTCGAGTGCGAACTCCACGGCCCACTCGAACATCGCGCGTCGAGCGTCGTCGGCATCGCCGGCGGCGTCGAGCTCGAGCTGGCCGAACTCTCGCACGGTCTCGAGCATGCGATAGCGCGGGGCGGTCGAACCGGGCGGCTCGGCCACAGCGAGCAGCGACTGGGCGACGAGCGCATCGACGACGTGGTCGGCGGTCTCCGCCGTGGCGGCGTCGCCGTCGTCGCCGATCATGCGGGCTGCTGCGTCGACGCCGAATCCGTCGACGAACAGCGAGAGCCGCGCGAGCGCACGCTGCTCGGCCGGTTCGAGCAGGCGCCAGCTCCACTCGATGACCGCTTGCAGCGTGCGGTGCCGTTCGGGAGCCGACCGGTCGCCGGAGACGAGCAGGGCGAAGCGGTGCTCGAGGCGCGCCTCGATCTGCTCGACCGACATCGAGCGCACGCGTGCTGCCGCGAGTTCGATGGCGAGCGGGAGCCCGTCGAGGTGCGTGCAGAGTCGCTCGACGGCCTCGCGGGGGAGCGAGACACCGGGACGCGCCGAGTTCGCCCGGTCTCGGAACAGCTGCACCGCGGCACCGGGCACCCCGTCGGCGTTCACCGTCGGGAGGGCGCCGAGCGGATAGACGTGCTCCGCGGTGATCGCGAGCGGGCTGCGGCTGGTGGCGAGCACGCGGAGATGCGGAGCCGATGCCAGGAGCGTCGCGGTCCAGCGCGCCGCGCCGTCGATGACGTGCTCGCAGTTGTCGAGCACGAGCAGCGTCGGGCGCTCGGCGAGCTGCTGGACGACGCGGGTGGCGAGGTCTGGTCGGGGCGCCGCATCGGAGAGGCGGGTGCTCACCGACGGCTCGCCGATGCCGAGCGTCGAGGCGAGGGCGAGCGTGACATCGTCATCGCTGCGGATGCTCGCGAGCTCGACCACCACGACCGCGGGATCGTCGGCGCGAGCCGCGACCGCCTGCGCGAGCCGGGTCTTGCCGAGCCCGCCGGGACCGAGCACGGTCACGAGTCGTGCCGACCCGAGCAGCGCGGAGATCGCCGCGACGTCGTGCTCGCGGCCGAGCAGCTCGTTGGGTTCGGCGCGGAGGCCGAGGCGCACGCGGTGCTCGATTCCCGGCTCATCGTCGAGGAGCCTGGTGTTGAGGGCGACGAGCTCTGCGCCAGGGGAGGCGCCGAGCTCGTCGCGAAGGCGCGCGCGGAATCGCCCGAAGGCCTCGAGCGCCTCCTGGCGGCGTCCGTCGTCGGCCATCGCCTGCAGCAGGAGGAGTTGCCGCCGCTCGTTCAGCGGATGCGTCGTCGCGAGCCTGCCCGCATCGTCGGCGGCACCGCCGGGGTCGCCGGTCGCGAGCCGCGCCCGGGCCCGCACCTCGTGCAGCTCGTCGTTGATAGCTGCCGCGGATCCGGCGAGTTCGGCCCCGATCGGGGCGTCGCCGAGATCGGCGCCGGGTTCGCCGCGCCACAGCGCGAGGGCATCCTCGACCGCTGCCAGGGCCTCGCCCGGCTCGTGGTCGAGGAGGGATCGAGCATCGGCGAGGAGCGACCGCGCCAGGGCGAGATCGCTCGGCCGCTCGTCGGCCGCGAGTGCGTACCCGCTCGTCGTGGAGACGATGAGGCCTTCGACCGTCGCACCGCGAGCGCGCGAGACGAGGGTCTGCAGCGCTGCACGGGGGTTGCGCGGCTGGGCCTCGCCCCACAGCTCGGCCGCGATCGCGTTCGTGCTGAGGCCGCGCCGGCCGGGCTGGTCGGCGGCCTCGGCGAGCAGCGCGATGAGCGCCTTCGCGAGGGTGCCGGGCGGCTCGACGAGTTCGCCGCTCCGGCCCGCGACGAGCACGGGCCCGAGCAGGGCGACTCGGGGTGCATCGGTCGTGGTCGGCGGCACGCTGTCGAGCCTAATGCCGGGCTGCCCGCCGTAGGCTGGACGGCGATGCAGACCGACAGCCGCCAGCTCACCATCCGTCCGATCCGCGACGCCGACCTCGCCGCCGAACCCGCCCTCATCGCCGCCGCGTTCGCTGCGGGCCCCTACGGGCACCTGCCGGTGAGCGAGGAGCGACGCGCGCTCCAGCGCGACGTTTCGGGGCGCGCGGCATCCGGGGCCGTGCTCGTGGCCGTCGCCGAAGACGAGCGACTGCTCGGCACCGCGAGCGTGCTGCGCGCGGGCACGCCGTACTCGCGAGTCGCGATCGGCGACGAGGCCGAGGTGCGGCTCGTGGCCGTCGACCCTTCCGCCCAGGGTGCGGGCATGGGGGAGGCGCTGATGCGGGCGAGCATGGAGACCGCCTTGGGGTGGGGCGCCGACGCGCTGCTGCTCGACACCGGTGAACGCAACCTCCGGGCGCAGGCCCTCTACGCGCGGCTCGGATTCGAGCGGCAACCCGAGCGCGACGAGCACTTCGGCGACGTGCTGGCGTTCGCGTACCGCTTCGCCCTGCAGGAGCAGGCCGACCTCCGCGTGCGACTCATGCGCCCCGACGAGGTCGGGCCGGTCACCGAACTCGTCGAAGCCGCGTACGCGAGCGACTTCGAGCTGAGCGATGCATACCGTGCCGACATCGTCGCGGTCGCCGAGCGCGCACGCGACCACCAGGTCTGGGTGGCGACGGATGCCTCGAGCGGCGCGCTCCTCGGCACGGCCTCGACCCCCGTGGCGGGCGCGGCGATCTCGCCGCTCGCGCGGGCGGGGGAGCTCGATTTCCGCTTCCTCGGGGTCGCCGCTGATGCCCGTCGCCGCGGTGTGGGCGAGGTGCTCGTCGCGCACGTGCTCCGGCTCGCGCGCATCCGCGGCCTCGAGCGGGTCGTCTTGAACACCGGGCCCGACATGCTGGCGGCGCAGCGGCTCTACGACCGTCTCGGATTCGAGCGGCTGCACGAGCGCGAGTTCATGTTCGAACGCCCCGATGGCACGGGTTTCCTCATGATGGCCTACGGGCGCGACGCCGGCGTCGACGCCGGCAGCGTGCGCGGGGAGTCGGGCGCAGCCTGAGCGGTCCGCCGGCCCGGGTCAGTCCGCGGCGACGGGCGTCACGCGCGCCATCCACTGATCCGGGCGCTCCAGCGCCGCGAAGCCGAACCGCTCGTAGAGGCTGTGCGCATCGGCGGTCGTGAGCCCGATGCGGCGGAGCCCGAGCGGCTCGAGCGTCGCCATGACCTGCTCGACGATCGCCACGCCGATGCCCCGACCTCGCGCGTCCGCGTCGACGAACACGTCGCACAGCCAGGCGAACGTCACGCCGTCGGTGATCACCCGCGCGTAGGCGAGCTGCGTGCCGCTCGCCCGGTCGTAGATGCCGTAGTTGCGCGACCCGGCGACGGCGGCCTCGAGCGCCGCACGTGAGCGGCCGAGTGCCCAGTACGACTCCTCGGCGAGCCAGGTGTGCACGCGGTCGAGGTCGAGGCGTGCAGGGTCGGCGGAGAACTCGAGGTCGTCGTGCATGCTCCGATGGAACCGCAGCGACGCCCGCGGGGCAACGGCCAATTCGAGGTCGGTGGCCCGCGCCGCTCTGCGAGACTGATGCGATGTCGACCACTGCACCGCACCAGCCGCGCCGCACTCCGACGGGCCGTCGCGTCGTCCGAGTGCTGCTCGCGGTGCTCGTCGTCCTCGTCCTCGTCGTCGTCGGGTTCCTGGTGTGGGCGAAGACCGTGATGCAGGGCGAGCGACCGGCCTCGCTCGAGGCCTGGACCGATGAGCGCGTCAGCATCGAGTCGTTCGACGACTCGATCGTCATGACGCCGCTCGACGGCGCATCGGATCGCGGGCTCGTCTTCATTCCCGGCGCCAAGGTCGACCCGTACGCGTACCTGGCCAAGCTCGTCGACGCGGTGGCGGAGACCGGCACGACCGTGATCATCACCAAGCCGATCCTGAACCTGGCGTTCTTCGACCAACGGCCGCTCGACACCTTCACACGCCACGCGCCCGAGGTGTCCGAGTGGTACGTGGGCGGCCACTCGCTCGGCGGAGTGCGTGCCTGCATGATGGCGGGTGAGGAGGACGTCGCTGGCATCGTGTTCTTCGGCTCGTACTGCGCGAACGATGTCAGCGACTCCGGACTCGCCGTGCTCAGCATCGCGGGCACCGACGATGGGCTCAGCACCCCCGAGAAGATCGGAGACGCGGCGCACCTGCTGCCCGCCGACGCGGTCTTCGTCGAGATCGACGGCGCCAACCATGCGAGCTTCGGCGACTACGGCGTGCAACCCGGCGACGGCGTCGCGACGGCGACCGATCGCGAGGTGCGCGACGAGATCACGCGTGCGCTCGCCGCGTTCTGGGCCGAGTAGCTCGCTGAACTCCGGGCCGATGGGAGGCCGAGTTCCGGGGCGGACTCCTGCGCTGTTCCCGCCCGTGACCGAGCGCGTTCCGTGGCCTTTTAGCAACTTCAGTTGACAAAACTGGATAAGCAACCTAAGTTGCTTCTATGACCCCGCCTCCGCCGCCTCAGCAGATCCCGGACCCCACCGGCGCCGAAGCCGACGATCTCGCCGCAGTCGTGGCACTGCGCGAGCTCGCCGACCGACTCGAGGACGCAGCCGTGGAACGCGCGATGCGCGAGGGGTGGAGCTGGACGCAGGTCGCCGAAGCCCTCGGCGTCACCCGGCAGGCCGTGCACAAGAAGCACCACCGTCGGCTCGAACTCGCCGGCATCGAACTGAGGAGGCGCAATGCCTGACCGCCTGGAAGACGACACACTCGACCCGACGCTGAAGCAGGTCATCGTCAACGCGATCGACGAGGCGATCGATCGCGGCGCGGCGAGCGTCGAGGCCGAGCACCTGCTGCTCGCGATCTCGGCCGGCCACGACGTCGCCGGCCGCACGCTCGCCGAGTTCGGTCTCGACCACGACGGCGTGGACGCCGCGCTCCGCGGTGAACGCGAACGGTCGTTGCGTGCGGCCGGCATCGAGCCCGTCGCCGAGGAGCGACTCGCCGCCACGCGGAAGTCGCGGCCGACCTGGGGAGCGACGGTGCGCGAGGCGCTGCGGCGTGCCGACTTCACGAGCCACCGGAACCGTGGCCGAACCGAGCGGGATCGACTCGCCGTCGCCGACGCGCTCGTCGGCATCCTGCGTGCCGATCTCGGCACCGTCCCCCGTGCGCTCGCCTACGCGGGCGTCGATCGAGCCGCGCTCATCGACGCACTCGGGCGAGCCTGACCACGCCCGGCACAGGTCAGGGGCGGAGATGACGACCGAGGCCGATGGACTCGCGATCGAGGTCGAAGGACTCCGGTTGCGGTATGGCACGACCGACGTGCTGCATGACGTCGCGTTCCAGGTGCGCCGGGGTGAAGTGCTGGCACTGCTCGGCCCGAACGGAGCGGGCAAGACGTCGACGATCGAGATCCTCGAGGGGTTCCGCATGCGATCCGCGGGACGCGCCGAGGTGCTGGGAGCCGACCCGGCCCGTGGCACCGAGCAGTGGCGTGCCCGCATGGGCATCGTGCTGCAGTCGTGGCGCGACCACCCGAAGTGGCGTGTGCGCGAGCTCCTCGCGTTCCAGGGCTCGCTCTACGAGCCGTATTCGACGGCACTGATCCGCCGGCCGTGGGACGTCGACGACCTCCTCGCCGCCGTCGGACTCACCGACCAGGCCGAGCGACCGATCAAGGTGCTCTCAGGAGGCCAGCGACGACGGCTCGACGTCGCGATCGGTCTCGTGGGCCGCCCCGAGCTCGTCTTCCTCGACGAGCCGACGACCGGACTCGATCCGAAGGCGCGACGCGACTTCCATGAACTCGTCCGGCGCATCCGCGACGACTTCGAGACAACGGTGCTCATCACGACGCACGATCTCGACGAAGCGGAGAAGCTCGCCAGTCGGATCGTCATCCTGGCGCGCGGACGCATCGTCGCCGACGGCACGCCCGAGGAGCTCACCCGGCAGATCGCCGGGCACGACGAAGTGCGCTGGGTCCAGGGCGGCGAACGTCACGAGCGGCACGGCCCGGACTCGACCGCATTCGTCCGCGCACTGTTCGCACGCGACGGGGCGGACATCCGCGACCTCGAACTCCGCCGCGCGTCGCTCGAGGACGCCTACCTGGCGCTCGTGAAGGACGCCGAATCGGCGAGCGATGACCTCGACGCCGAGCCCGAGCCCTCGGGCGCGGTTCCCGAACCGAATGGAGCACCGCGATGACCGCCGTCGCCCCCCTCCGCGCCGGGATCGGACGCGGCCTCATCGAGCTTCGGCAGGCGTTCACCGGCATGGAGCTCGTGGGCCAGCTGCTCTGGCCGGTCGCCACGCTCGTGACCGTGTACTTCCTCCGCGACGTCGTCATCGGCGGCACGGCGTCCTCGCTCGGCACGATCATCCTGCCGGGTGCGCTCGGCATGTTCGTCGCGTTGGGCATGCTGCTCGTCGTGCAGCAGCTCGCCGCCGATCGCGAGGACGGCACGCTCCTGCGCGCCAAGGCGACGCCGAACGGCATCCGCGCCTATCTCGTGGGCAAGCTCGTGCAGATCTCGGCGACGATCCTCGCGTACCTCGCCATCATCCTGATCCCGGGGGCCGTCCTCGTCGACGGCCTCGAGATCTCGGACCCGTACTCGTGGATCACCTTCGCGTGGGTGCTGGTGCTCGGCCTCGTCGCGACGCAGGCCATCGGCGTGCTCCTCGGATCCGTGATCGCGACGCCGCGGGGCGCGGGATACCTCTCGCTGCCGATCCTCGGGCTCATCGCCATCTCGGGCATCTTCGCCCCGATCACCGCACTGCCCGACTGGCTGCAGTGGATCGCCCAGGTGTTCCCGATCTACTGGCTCGGGCTCGGCATGCGCGCGTCGTTCCTGCCCGACGATGCGGTGGTCATCGAGATCGGCGAATCGTGGCGCCAGCTCGAGACGGCGGCGGTGCTCGGCGCCTGGGCGATCGTCGGGCTCGTGCTCGCGCCGATCGTGCTGCGGCGCATGGCTCGGCGCGAGTCGGGATCGCGCGTCGCCGATCGCCGTGAGCAGGCCATGCGGCGGGTGGGATAGCACCCGACCCTCCGACCCGGATTGTTGACCAATCTCGGTCGAGCACCGTAGGTTGCCACATAACATCCCGGAAATCACCGGAGTGGCACGGACTTCGGTGCGCTTTCGACACCATTCGCCGAAGAACACCGGCGTCCGACGTCGCCGCCGCTCCCTCAGGAAGAGCCCAGCACTCCCAATGGGACGATCGCGTCCCGCGACGGAAGGACCTCATCGTGAAATCCAGAATTCTCGCCCTCGCGGGCTCGGTGGTCATCGCGGCGCCGCTGGCGCTCGGTGCGGCCGCGACGGCCAGCGCGGCACCGGGAGACAACCCTCCGGTCACGCTCGTGGACGACGTCACCGCCCCGATCTACGACTACTCCGGCGCCATCCGGGAGACGGTGTGGGTCATCGCCCCCGACCTCGACGGAGATGGTGCCGACGAGCGGATCGCGACCGACATCATCCGCCCCCGCGAACTCGACGGCGTCGCACAGGTTCCGGTCATCATGGACGCGAGCCCCTACTACCTGAGCTCCGGACGGGGCAACGAGGCGGAGCGGAAGGTCTACGACGCCGACGGAAACCTCGTCAAGTTCCCGCTCTACTACGACAACTACTTCGTGCCCCGCGGCTACGCCTTCGTCGCCGTCGACATGGCCGGCACCGCCCGTTCGACCGGCTGCACCGATGAGGGCGGCCGCTCAGACATCGAGTCGGTCAAGGCCGTCGTGGAGTGGTTGAACGGCACGGGTGTCGCCCACGATGCCGCTGGCGCGGTCGTCGACGCCGACTGGAGCAACGGCAAGACCGGCATGATCGGCAAGTCCTACGACGGGACCCTGGCCAACGGCGTCGCCGCCACCGGAGTCGAGGGCCTGAAGACGATCGTGCCGATCAGCGCCATCAGCTCGTGGTACGACTACAACCGCTGGCAGGGCGCGGTGAAGTCCTTCAACTACCCGAGCAGCCTGTCCCGGTCGGTCGCCTCCAACCGGACCATCGCGACGGACTGCTCGGCGCGGCTGAACTGGATGAACGCCAACGACGGCGACGAGACGGGGGCCTACACCGACTTCTGGGCCGAGCGCGACTACCGCGAGGGCTCCTCGTACGACGTGTCGAAGGTCACGGCCAGCGTGTTCATCATGCACGGGCTGCAGGACACCAACGTCAAGACGATGAACGCCTCGAAGTGGTGGGAGGACCTCGGCGAGCAGGGCGTCGACCGCAAGATGTGGCTCACCCGCCTCGGGCACGTCGATCCCTTCGACTCCGAGCGCGCGCTGTGGGTCGAGACCCTGCACCGCTGGTTCGACCACGAGCTCATGGACATCGACAACGGCATCGACCGGGAGCCCGCCGTCAGCGTGGAGACCGCGCCGAACCAGTGGGAGCAGTCGGACACCTGGCCGATCTCGTCGGCTCGCACCCAGACGCTGAACCTGCACGCCGACGGCACGATGATGCTCGGCAAGAAGGATCGCTCCACGGCCGGCTATGTCAACTCCACGTCGCTGAGCGAGGCGAACGCGGTCAGGATCGGCGCCAACGCCAACCGACTGCAGTTCCTCACCGGCACGATCAAGCACGACGTCCGGATCTCGGGCACACCGACCCTCGACCTCGACGTGACGCACACGGCCCCGGTCGGGCAGGTGTCGGTCATGCTGGTCGACTACGGCGTGATGGATCGCGTCAGCGCCTCGGGTGACGGCGCGCAGACGCTCAGCACCGAGTCCTGCTGGGGCCCGGCGATCGCGACCGACGACGCCTGCTACCTGGACGTCGCCAAGCGCATCTCGAGTACCGAGCTGCAGGTGCTGGCCCGGGGCTGGGCCCGCCTCGACGGGGCAGGCAACCACAAGGTCACGGTCGAACTGGCCGCCAACGACGTCGTGGTGCCGGCAGGTCATCAGCTCGGCATCGTGATCAGCGGCAGCCGGAACGGTGTCGTGGCCGTGGACAACGCGGCGACCCCGTACACGATCGCGCTGAGCGGTTCGCGCTTGAACCTTCCGGTCTCCGGCCCGATGGCCGGTTTCGGCCCCGGCCACCTGACGGAGAAGGACACCGCGACCCTGAGCCCCGGAACCCTGGCCAACCTCGACGAGACGGTGTGGCCCGGGCGCTGACGCTCGGGGATCCGAGCCCCGCCGGTCGCCCGGCGAGCGGGTCGGCTCGGCGGCGACGGACGATGTCCGTTCGCCGCCGGGTCGGCTCGTGACCGTCGCTCAGCGAACGGTCTTGCGCGCCGTGATCTGGCCGGTGTCGAAGCCGAGCAGGTGCAGGCCCCCGTGGAAGCGGGCGTGCTCGACCTTGATGCAGCGGTCCATGACGACGGTGAGCCCCTGCTCCTCGCCGTAGTACGCGGCCTCCTGGTTCCAGATGCCGAGCTGCACCCAGATCGTCTTCGCGCCCGAGGCGAGCACTTCGTCGACGACCTGCGGGATGTCGGAGCCGCGGCGGAACACCACGACGATGTCGGGCACCTCGGGCAGGTCGGCGAGGCTCGCGTAGGCGGGCTGGCCGAGGATCTCGGTCTCCATGGGGTTCACGAAGTACAACCGGTAGTCGCTCGACTGCTGCAGGTACGTGCCGACGAAGAAGCTCGAGCGCTGCGGCTTCGGCGAGGCGCCGACGATCGCGACCGACTTCGCCGCGTTCAGGATCTTCAGCCGCTGCTTCGCATCGGGCCCGGTCCAGGTGCGCTGCGACTTCAGCAGCTTCGCGAGCGGCGAGCTCGCGGGGAGTTCGCACGAGAGGCCGTTGACGAGGCGCACAGTCTCGAGATCGCCGGTCTCGAGGGCAGCGGATGCCGCGCCATCCGTCTCGCTCAGCGCTGCCGTGCTCGTGGCCTGCGTGGTCATCGTGCTGCTCCCGTCGCGATCGTGAGGGCCTGATCGAGGTCGTCGATGATGTCCTCGACATCCTCGATGCCGACCGACAGTCGCACAACCCCCGGCAGGACGCCTGCGTCGACGAGCTGCTGCTCGGTCAGCTGCGCATGGGTGGTCGATGCGGGGTGGATGATGAGCGTCTTGGCGTCGCCGATGTTGGCGAGGTGGCTCGCGAGGTTGACGTTCTCGATGAGCGCCTGGCCGACGGCGCGGCCGCCCTTCACCTCGAAGCTGAACACGGAGCCCGGGCCCTTCGGCAGGTACTTCAGCGCCCGGTCGTGGTGCGGGTGGCCGGGCAGGCCCGCCCACAGCACGCGCTCGATGCGGGGGTCGCTCTCGAGCCACTCGGCGACGACACGCGCGTTGTCGATGTGCGCCTGGATGCGGTACGGCAGGGTCTCGACGCCCTGCGCGAGCAGGAACGCCGAGTGCGGCGCGAGCGCGGGGCCGATGTCGCGCAACTGCTCGGCGCGGAGCCGAGTGAGGAAGGCGTACTCGCCGAAGTTGCCCGACCACTGGAGGCCGCCGTAGCTCGGCACGGGCTGGCCGAAGAGCGGGAACTTCTCGGAGTGCCAGTCGAAGCGGCCCGACTCGACGACGACGCCGCCGAGCGTGGTGCCGTGTCCGCCGAGGAACTTCGTGGCGGAGTGCGTCACGATGTCGGCGCCCCACTCGATCGGACGGTTCAGGTACGGGGTCGCGATCGTCGAGTCGACGATGAACGGGATGCCGTGCGCGTGCGCGACGTCGGCGAGCGCCTCGAGGTCGGCGATCTCGCCCGAGGGATTCGCGATGGTCTCGACGAACAGGGCCTTCGTCTTGTCGGTGATCGCGGCGGCGTAGTCGGCGGCATCGGCGGACTGCACGAACGTCGTCTCGATGCCGAAGCGGCGGAGCGTGACATCCAACTGGGTGATCGAGCCGCCGTAGAGGTTCGCCGAGGCGACGATGTGATCGCCGGTGCCCGCGAGGCTCGCGAAGGTGATGTACTGCGCCGACAGGCCGCTCGCGGTGGCGACGGCGCCGAGGCCGCCTTCGAGGCTCGCGACGCGCTCCTCGAAGCTCGCAACGGTGGGGTTCGCGAGGCGCGAGTAGATGTTGCCGTACTTCTGCAGGGCGAACCGGGCTGCAGCGTCGGCCGTGTCGTCGAAGACGAAGGCGCTCGACTGGTAGATCGGGAGCGCGCGGGCGCCCGTCACCTGGTCGGGGATGTTGCCCGCGTGGATGGCGCGGGTCTTGAAGCCGTATTCGCGGTCTGCCATGCGGCAACGCTAGCTTCACCGGCGAGATCGCCGCCTCCATCGCGTAACGGAGAGCAACGGGCACGGGCGTGCACCGTCTAGGGTTGGCACGCGCGCGCCGCCGGCCGCGCACCCTTACTCGAGCCGATTCAGGAGCGACATGTCGACATCTTCACTGCACCAGGGCTGGCACGCGCGGCTCAGCCTCGTCTCGGATCCGGCGGAGTTGAAGTCGCACGGCTCGAAGGGCGTCGTGATCATGGGCGTCTCGATCGCGCTCGCCGCAGTGGGCCTGGTGCTCGGGCTGGCCACCGTGACGGTCCTCGGCTGGGTGATGTTCGCCGTCGGCGTCGTGGCCGCGGGAGTCTGGGCGCTCGTTTCGATGAACAGCCGAACGGCCTCGGCGCTGACCGGCGACGACCTCATCGAGATCGTCGTCGCCGACGAGGGGGTCGTCGTGCAGGGCGGGCTGGCCGTGCCATGGGGGGAGATCTCCGAGGTCCGCTACCGCTGGACGGGGCCGATCACGGTGACCGGATCGGGCGCAGCAGGCTCGGGAGCGGATCTTGCGACCTCCGCGCTCGACGCGGCCGGCATCGACCGCGGCATGAAGCAGATCGAGATCCGCCTGAGCGACTACCCGTCCGTCAAGGCCCGAGCGGTGTCGAAGACGCAGAAGCTCGTGCTGTTCGGCCCGATGCTCGGCGACCCCGGATATCTCCACGTCGGCCTGCACGGCCGCAGTGACGCCGAGGTGCGGGCCGTGCTGGAGCTCGTGGCCGACCAGGCCGAACGTCACGCGATCGCCTTCACGCGACAGAGCTGACATGCAGCGAGAGCGAGAGGGTGCGGTCCTCGAACACGCGCTGCTGCCCGTCGTCCCCGGCCGCGAGGCCGACTTCGAAGCGGCGTTCGCCGAGGCGAAGGCGATCATCGCCGGCATGCCCGGCTTCATCGAGTTGCAGCTGTCGCGCTCGATCGAGACGCCGAACGAGTACCTGCTGCTCGTGCAATGGGAGAGCGTCGAGGCCCACGAGGTCGGGTTCCGCGGATCGCCCGAGTACGGCCGCTGGCGGGAGCTCCTGCACCGGTTCTACGAGCCGTTCCCGGTCGTCGAGCACTTCGCGGAGGTCGCCCGCATCGCGTGACCCGAGCGGATGGCGCGCCGCGGCATCCGCTCGGGTTGCTGCACGGTGCTCACGCTGCACAGTGCCTGCCCAGCCCCGGTTGCTAGCATCGTCTCAGGCCGCCGACTGCGGCCCCGGACGATGGATCAGTACCCGGAACGCGACAAGACTGGCCACGGGAGTGAAGCAGTCATGGCTTGGGTCATCCTCATCGTGTCCGGCGTGCTCGAAGCCGTCTGGGCCACCGCGCTCGGCAAGTCCGAGGGCTTCACGAAGCTCTGGCCGTCGGTCGTCTTCTTCGGGGCGCTCGCGCTCTCGATGGCGGGCCTCGCCTGGGCGATGCGCGACATCTCGACCGGCACCGCCTACGCGGTCTGGGTCGGCATCGGCGCTGCGCTCACCGTGATCTGGGCGATGGTCACGGGCGACACGGATGTCTCGTGGCTGAAGATCGCCCTGCTGTTCGGGCTCGTCGGCTGCGTCGTCGGCCTCAAGTTCGTCGACGGCGGCAGCCACTAGGTTCGCCCCGCCACCCACTGAACGCGCGACTCGTGCTCGAGTCGCGCGTTCGTCGTCTGGCGCAGGTTTGGCCAAATGTAAAAAAACATTGACATGATGTCACCTGCGTTTTACATTGAGTGTAAACAATCTTTGACACGCAAAGGGGACCGCCATGTCGTACGAGGAGAAGGGCACCTGGGTCTACCTCGTGGTCGCCGTCGTGGGCAGTGCGGTGTACCTCTCGCTCGTGCTGCCCCAGTTGCTCGGCGGCACCGCGGCCGCGCAGATCGACTACGTGCCGGTCATGCTCTGGGTGATCGGCGGCGCGATCGTCGCCTCGATCATCGGTCGCATCCTGGTCGAGATCCTCTCGCCGAGCGAGAGCACGCGGGGCGACATCCGCGACAAGGAGATCGACCGGCTGGGGGAGCGGGTCGGCGGCTCGTTCGTCGTGATCGGCGCCCTCGGGGCGCTCGTGCTCGCGATGTTCGACGCCGACGGATTCTGGATCGCGAACACCGTCTACCTGTGCTTCGTGCTCTCCGCCGTCGTCTCGAGCATCACGAAGCTCGTCGCCTACCGCAGGGGAGTGCCGGCATGGTGAAGCCCACGAGGGTCACGAACGAAATCCGCTCGCTGCGGTTCAGGGCCGGCGAGATGACCCAGGCGGAGCTCGCGAAGCGTCTCGGGGTGACCCGTCAGACCGTCATCGCCATCGAGCAGGGACGCTATTCGCCCTCGCTCGAGATGGCCTTCCAGCTCGCGCGGATCTTCGGGGTGCCGCTCGACGACGTCTTCCAGTACCCCGAACACGACGCGGCAACGGACGCGGAGGAGTCGGCATCATGAGAATCGCAGTCCACGAACGGTACGGCCCGCCCGAGGTGGTGCACCTGCAGCAGGCCGCCGATCCCGAGATCGATGCGAACGAGGTGCTCGTGCGGGTCGAGGCGAGCACAGTCGGCCCGTCCGACAGCGCCGGGCGCAGCGGCACCCCGCGCTTCGCCCGCCTCTTCTTCGGACTCACGAGACCGAAGCACCCGGTGCTGGGGTCCGACTTCGCCGGCGTCGTCGAGCGCGTGGGCGCCGACGTGACCCGATTCGCGCCGGGCGACCGGGTGTTCGGCACGCTCGCACCGGCGATGGGGGCGCACGCCGAGCTGGTGAAGATCGCCGAGGAGGCGCCGATCGCGCACATCCCCGACGGGCTCGACGCGGCCGCGGCCGTCGCGACGGTCGACGGGTTCCTCACGGCGCTGCCCTTCCTCCGCGATCTCGCCGAGGTCGCCCCCGGGCAGGTCGTCCTCGTCAACGGGGCAACCGGCACGGTGGGCTCCGCGGCGGTGCAGCTCGCGAGGCACTTCGGCGCGACGGTCGTCGGCGTGTGCAGCACCGCGAACGCGCCGCTCGTCGCATCGCTCGGCGCCGGCCGCGTGATCGACTACACGAGCGAGGACTTCGCCGAGGCGCGCGGCGCCTACGACGCGATCTTCGACGCCGTCGGCAAGCGCTCGTTCGGCGCGGTCCGACGCGCGCTCACGCCCCACGGCATCTACCTCACCACGGTGCCGTCGGCCGCGATCATGGTGCAGTGGCCGGCCACCCGCTGGTTCAGCCGCGGCCGCCGGGCGGCGATCGCGTTCACCGGACTCCGCGACATCCGGCTCAAGGCGGCGGAACTCGCCCTGCTCGTCGAACTCATCGATGCGGGGGAGTTCGTGCCGGTCATCGATCGCATCGTCGCCTTCGACGACATCGCGGAGGCGCACCGACGCGTCGACACCGGGCACAAGGTCGGCAGCGTCGTGGTGGCGGTGTCGCCGGCGGCATCCTCGTCGTCATGGTCTCCGTCGCCGTCCCCGAAGGGGGCCGCAGCGTGAGGGCGGTCGTCCAGCACCGGTACGGCGGCCCCGACGAGCTCGAGCTCGCCGAGGTCGACGCGCCGGAACCCGAGGCCGACGAGGTCCTCATCCGCGTCGCGGCGGTCGCGGTCAGCATGGGCGACGCGCTGCTCATGCGCGGCGAACCGCGTGCGGTGCGACTCGCCTACGGCCTCCGGCGACCGAAGCGGCCGATCATCGGACGAGACGTCGCCGGCGCGGTCGTCGCGGTCGGCGCCGCCGTCACGCGGTTCTCGGTCGGTGATGCCGTCTTCGCGGAATCCGACCAGGGCGGCTTCGCCGAGTTCGTCGCGGTGCCCGAACGGTTCATCGCCGCACGGCCGACCTCCGTCGACGCCGTGCATGCCGCCGCCGTCGTCGTCTCGGGCACGACGGCCCTGCAGGGCCTGCGTCTCGCGGGCGTCGCGGCCGGGCAGCACGTGCTCGTCAACGGCGCCTCCGGCGGCGTCGGCGGGTTCGCCGTGCAGCTCGCGAAGGCGGCGGGCGCCGAGGTGACCGGGGTCTGCCGCGGTGCGAAGGCCGAGCACGTGCGGGCGATCGGCGCCGACCACGTGATCGACTACACGGCCGAGGACTTCACCGCGAACGCCGGCCGCTACGACGTCGTGTTCGATCTCGTCGCCGACCACGCGCTCGGTCGCGTCCGCCGCTCCCTCACACCACGGGGAACGCTCGTGCTGTCGTCGGGCCGGGGCGGCCCCGTGCTCGGGCCGATGCGGCGACTGGCCGCGGCATCCGTCATCTCGCCGTTCGTGTCGCAGCGACTGAGGCCGCTCGCGGCGGCTCGCAGCGGCGACGACCTCGCCGAACTCGCGCGGCGCATCGACGACGGCGAGGTGCGTCCGGTCGTCGACCGGGTGTTCCCGCTCGAGCAGGCTGCTGCGGCGGTCGCCATGCTGGAGTCGGGCGAGGTGCGCGGCAAGATCGTCATCGCGGTGACGGGCGACCGGCCGGGCCGGGCCGCTCAGCCGAGCAGCACGGCGCCGTAGGCGAGCCCCGCGACGAGCACCCACGAGGTGAGGCCGACGACGACGGCCCGCCACCCGGTGCTCGCGAGCTCGCCGAGGCGGATCGAGGCGCCGAGGGCGAAGAGGGCCATCGCGAGCACCGCCGTCTGCAGCGCGTCGGCGCCCGTCAGCACCCACTCGGGCAGCGGCACGAAGGTGTTCAGCAGTACGGCGGCGAGGAACCCCGCCACGAAGAGCGGCACGATCGCGGGCCGGGGGCCCACGACCTCGACCGCCCGTCGCCGCTCGACCGCGACGGTGATCGCGACCATCGGGGCGAGCATGAGCACCCGGGTGAGCTTCACGACGACGGCGACGGCCAGCGCCGCCGTGCCGGCGATCTGCGCGGTCGCGACCACCTGGCCGACGTCGTGCACGCTCGCACCCACCCAGTGCCCGAACTGCACGTTCGAGAGGCCGAGCGGATGCCACAGGGCCGGCAGCACCGCGATCGCGAGGGTGCCGCACAGGGTGACGAGGGCGACCGGCACGGCCTGCTCCTCGTCGCGGGCACGCACCGCGGCGCCCATCGCGCCGATCGCCGACGCCCCGCAGATCGAGAAGCCGCTCGCGACGAGGAGCGGCTGGTGGCCCGGCAGGCCGAGCGCCCGGCCGAGGCCGATCGTGCCGACGAAGGTGAGCACCACCACGGTGACCGTCGTCGCGATCGTGACCCAGCCGAGCGATGCGATGTCGACGAGACTGAGCTTCAGCCCGAGCAGCACGATGCCGATGCGGAGCAGCCGGCGGGCGGCGACCCGCATGCCCGGTGCGAGGGTGCCGCCGAGACTCGGTCGGAGTGCCGGGATCTGCCCGACGACGATGCCGAGTGCGACGGCGGCGGTCAGGAGCGGCACGGCGGGGAAGGCCAGGTGCGCGAGCCACGCGATGAGCGCCGCGGATGCCGCGACGACGAGTCCCGGCAGCAAACGACGCACCGCACAACGGTATCCGACGCAGGCACCGGCCCGGTATCTATCGGAGGGCCCCGGGCCGATCGTCGGCGGTCGGCGGTAGCGTCGCCGCATGGAACCCTTCAGGGTCGACATCGCCGACGACGTGCTCGTCGACCTGCGCCGACGCATCGCCGGGCGCCGGCTCCCGCCACCGACACCGGGGCCGCCGTGGTCGGCCGGCACCGATCCCGCCGAGCTCGAGCGACTGCTCGCCTACTGGGGCGGCGCATTCGACTGGCGCGCGGTCGAGCGCCGGCTGAACTCGGTGCCGCAGTTCACCGCCGATGTCGGCGGCGGCCGCGTGCACTTCGCATGGATCCGCGCGGAGCGGCGCGATCCGGCGCCGGTGCCGATCATCCTCAGCCACGGGTGGCCGTACACCTTCGCCGAGATGCTGCCGATCGTGCCGTACCTCGTCGACCCCGAGCGTCACGGCGGCACGGCGGGCGACGCGTTCGACGTGGTCCTGCCGTCGCTGCCCGGGTTCGGGTTCTCGGATGCCCCGGGCGAAGCGCAGTTCATCGCGAACGGGATCGCCGAGCGATGGCATGCGCTCATGCACGACGTGCTCGGCTACGAGCGCTACGCGAGCTACGGCGAAGACGTCGGCACGTGGATCAGCGATTGGACGGCGGCGCTGCATCCGGAGTCGGTGCTCGGCCTCTTCGCGACCCACGCCGCGTTCCCCTCGGCCGATCGTCGCGCCGATCCCACCGAGGAGGAGCTCGGGTTCCGGGAATGGCTCGATGCGAAGTGGCTCGGCGAGTCGGCCTACAGCGAACTCCAGTCGACGAAGCCCGACACTCTCGCCGCGGCGTTGAACGACTCGCCCACTGGGCTCGCCGCGTGGCTCGTCGAGAAGTTCCGCACCTGGAGCGGCGGCGACGACGCGTACCGGGCTGCGTGGAGCGACGACGACGTGCTCACGACGATCACCCTCTACTGGGCCACCCAGAGCATCGGCACCTCGTTCCGCGCGTACTTCGACGATCGGTTCGACACCGCGCCGATGCCGCCGGTCGAGGTGCCGGTGGGCGTGGCCGTGCAGTACGGCGAACGCGGGTTCCCGCAGAGCTACGCCGCACGCACCTACCGCGACATCCGCGACTGGCGGCAACTGCCGAGCGGCGGGCACTTCACCGTCAAGCAGTCACCCGGGCCGGTCGCCACCGCGATGCGGGAGTTCTTCCGGCCGCTCAGGGAGTGACGCCCGTCGGCCGACGCGTCATCCCCAGCTCGGCAGCCAGAAGTGCAGCTGGCGGAACGTCGGCACCACGGGAACGCCCGACCAGATCGGGAAGAAGAACGCCGAGACCGCCAGCACGAAGCCGAGGTAGATCACGACGGTGGCGATGCCGCGCTCGCGTCGCCATGACGGGTCGTCGCGCCGACCGAGCACGAGCCCGATGACGAAGACGAGCGCGAGCACCATGAACGGCTCGAACGCGATCGAGTAGAACTGGAAGACCGTCCGGTTCAGGTAGCCGAGCCACGGCAGGTACCCCGCCGCGAGCCCGACGAGGATCGCCCCGACCTGCCACTCGCGGTAGCGCACGAGCCGGTAGGCCAGGTAGAAGCACGCCGCCGCCGCCGCCCACCAGATGAGCGGATTGCCGATCTCGATGATCGACGACCAGCAGGTGTCGGCGCCGCAGCCCCCCGAGCCGTCGTCGGTCGAGGAGAAGTACATGTTCGTCGGGCGGATCATGAAGAGCCAGGTGAGCGGATTCGACTGCCACGGATGGGGGCTGTGCACGCCGACGTGGTAGCCGTAGGCCGCCTCGTGGTAGTGCCAGAGGCTCTGCAGGGCGAGCGGAACCCACGAGAACGCCCCGGTCGCGGCGTTGCCCGCCTCTTCGGCCCAGTGCCGGTAGTAGCCGCCGTCGGTCACGAGCCACCCCGTCCACGACGCGAGGTACACGACCGCCGCGACGGGCACGAGGAGCAGGAACGTCACCGGTCCCTGCTTCAGGATCGATGCCGACAGCCAGAAGGGGACCCCGGCACGACGGCGGGCGACCGCGTCGACGACGACGAGGTAGATGCCGAACGCGGCGAGGAACCAGAGGCCCGACCACTTCACCGCGGTCGCCGCGCCGAAGGCGACGCCCGCAGCGACGACCCACGGGCGGGCCCAGAGCGCCGGCCCGTAGTGCGGCTCGCGACCCCAGGCGCGGGCTTCCTCGAGGCGGCCTTCGAGCAGGCGGTTCGACCGGCTGCGATCGAGCAGCACGAACCAGAACCCGAGGAGCGAGAAGAGCATGACCCAGTTGTCGAGCAGTGCGACGCGCGACATCACGATCGCGTTGCCGTCGACCGCGAACAACAGGCCGGCGATGACCGCGAGCATCGTCGACGCGAACAGGCGGCGGGCGATGACCGTCATCAGGAAGACGGCGATCGTGCCCGCGAGGGCGGTCGAGGCGCGCCACCAGAACGGGTCGCCGGCGCCGAAGGCGGCCATGCCGAGCGAGATCATCCACTTGCCGAGCGGGGGATGCACCACATAGGAGGGTGCGTCGTTGAAGACACCGGTGTCGCCCGCCGCGAAGTCGGCGTCGGCGCCCTCGGGCCAGCTCGACTCGTACCCGTTCTGCAGGAGTGTCCACGCGTCCTTCACGTAGTACGTCTCGTCGAAGACGATCGCCGGCGGATGCCCGAGGTTCCAGAACCGCAGCACCGCGGCGATGAGCGTGACGAGGATCGGTCCGCCCCAGTACCAGAGCGCGCGCCGACGGGAGGTCGACAGCACCCGTGCCCACCAGTCGTCGAGGCGCGTGCCCCGGCGCTCCTCGACCGGCTCGTCGAATTCATCGGTCTCGGCGGCCGCGACGTCTGCAGGTTCGTCGTGAGCGGATGCCTCGCCGATGCGTTCATCGCGCGTCTCGGCGGCGCCCGGCTCCACTCCCATGCGCCAACCCTAAACGAGTCCGGCAGGCGGGCTGGTGTCATGCTTGAGACCATGATCATCCTCGCGGCGACGCCCATCGGCAATCTCGGCGACGCTTCCGCCCGTCTGCGCGACGCCCTCGAAGCGGCGGCCGTCATCGCCTCCGAGGACACCCGGGTGACGCAGCGACTGCTCGCCGGCCTCGGCATCGAGAACCGTCCGAGGCTCATCGCCCTGCACGAGCACAACGAGCGGCAGAAGGCGGCCGAACTGGTCGAGCTCGCTCGCGACACCGACCTGCTCGTACTGAGCGACGCCGGCATGCCGACCGTGTCCGACCCGGGGTTCCCGCTCGTGGCGGCGGCCGCCGAAGCCGGAGTCGAGGTCACCGCGCTCCCGGGGCCGTCGGCCGTGATCACCGCGCTCGCCGTGTCGGGGCTGCCGACCGATCGCTTCGCGTTCGAGGGGTTCCTGCCGCGCAAGGCCGGTGAGCGGAGCCGTCGCCTCGCCGAACTCGCGGGCGACCGCCGCACCCTGCTGTTCTTCGAGGGGCCGTCGCGGCTCGCCGCGAGTCTCGCCGCGCTCGCCGAGGCGTTCGGGGCCGACCGGCCCGCCGCCGTCTGCCGTGAACTCACGAAGATGTACGAGGAGGTGCGTCGCGGCCCGCTCGGGGAGCTCGCGACGTGGGCCGAGGCCGGGGTGCGCGGCGAGATCGTGATCGTGGTCGGAGGCGCAGCCGAGCAGGAGGCGAACCCCGAGAACGCGCTCGCACGAGTGCTCGAGCTCGCGGCATCCGGCACCCGGTTGAAGGACGCGGCCGCGCTCGTCGCCGCGGAGAGCGGACTCAGCACGCGCGATCTCTACGAGGCGGCACTGCAGGCGCGGAAACGCGGCTGAACCTCCTGACGCGCCGCGGCGGCGGCCGACACGGCGGGCCGCCAGGCGGGTCGCCCGCGCAGCGTGTCAAGCCCTGTCGGAATCCACCCCGCAGGCGGAGAATGGCAGTACCCGTAGAGCGGTGGAGGTGCGAGATGTCTCACGACCCGACCCACGACCTGGCTCACGTCGTCCGATTCTCGGAGCACGGAGGACCCGAGGTGCTCGAGGTCGTCGAGGAGCCGATGCCGGTTCCGGGCGAGGGCGAAGTGCTCGTCGCGGTCTTCGCGACCGGGTTGAACCCCGTCGAGAGCTCGATCCGGCGCGGCGACCATCCCGATCGCTGGCCCGTGACCTTCCCGTCGCTGCAGGGTCGCGATCTCGCGGGAGTCGTCGCCACGACCGGCCCCGGCGTGTCGACGTTCTCGCACGGCGACGAGGTCATGGGGTTCGTCGATCGCGGCGCCCACGCGACCCACGTCGTCGTGCCCGAGGCGCAGTTGATGACGAAGCCGCCCGAACTCACCTGGGAGGTGGCGGGCTCGCTCTACGTCGCGGGCACGACTGCATGGACGGCCGTCGAGGGGCTCGCGCTGGGTCCGTCCGACACGGTCGTCATCACGGCGGCAGCCGGCGGCGTCGGATGCCTCGCCGCCCAGTTCGCCCGCATGCGGGGCGCAACCGTGATCGGCACGAGCATCGAGACCCGCTTCGACTTCCTGCGGCAGTTCGGGGTGCTGCCCGTCGCGTACGGGCCCGACCTCGCCGAGCGCGTGCGGCCGGTCGCGCCGGGGCCGGTCACCGCGTTCCTCGACTTCCTCGGCGGCGAGACCGACGCCGCGATCGCGCTCGGCGTGCCGAGCTCGAGGATCCTCACGGTGCTCGATTGGGACGCCGTGCAGGAGGAGGAGGCGGTCAAGCTCTACGCCGGCGACGTCGTGGCGCTCGGACGCGTCGCCGCCCTCGTCGCGGCCCGGCGGGCACGGCTGCCGATCGCCGACATCTTCCCGCTCGAAGCCGTCGCCGACGCCTACCGGGCACTCGACCGGCGCGAGGCGCCCGGAAAGATCGTGCTCGGCATGCGCGTCGTCGGCTACGCCGGCCAGAAGGTCCACGAACCCGCGATCAAGGAGCAGGACGTGACGCTCGGCGTGCCGACCCCGCACGAGCACATGGAGGTGGAGGAGGCGGTGCCGCCGGCGATCCTCGACGGGAGCGTTCGCCGCCGCCGACGTAACCGGGACTCCGGGACATCCGGTCGCCCGTAGGATTGGGGGATGGCCGACGGCTCCTCGTTCTATATCACCACGCCCATTTTCTACGTGAATGACGTGCCCCACATCGGGCACGCCTACACGGAGGTCGCCGCCGACGTGCTCGCACGCTGGCACCGACAGGCGGGCGACGACACCTGGATGCTCACCGGCACCGACGAGCACGGCCAGAAGATCCTGCGCACCGCGACCGCCAACGGCGTGACGCCGAAGCAGTGGGCCGACAAGCTCGTCGCCGAGGCGTGGATCCCGCTGCTCGAGACGGTCGACATCGCCAACGACGACTTCATCCGCACCACCGAGGAGCGGCACGAGAAGAACGTGCAGAAGTTCCTGCAGAAGCTCTACGACGACGGCCACATCTACACCGGTGAGTACGAGGGCTACTACTGCGTCGGCTGCGAGGAGTACAAGCAGCCCTCCGACCTCGTGCCCGGAACCGGGGAGTACGAGGGTCAGCTGGTCTGCGCGATCCACTCGAAGCCCGTCGAACTGCTGCACGAGAAGAACTACTTCTTCCGCATGTCGGCCTTCGCCGACAAGCTCCTCGCCCTCTACGAGGAGCGGCCCGATTTCGTGCAGCCCGAATCGGCGCGCAACGAGGTCGTCTCGTTCGTGAAGTCGGGCCTCGCCGATCTGTCGATCTCGCGGTCGACGTTCGACTGGGGCGTGAAGGTGCCGTGGGACGAGTCGCACGTCGTCTACGTGTGGTTCGACGCGCTGCTGAACTACATCACCGCGGCCGGCTACGGCGAAGACGACGCCGAGTTCGCGCGGCGCTGGCCCGCCCAGCACATCATCGGAAAGGACATCCTGCGCTTCCACGCCGTGATCTGGCCCGCGATGCTGCTCGCCGGCGGTCTCGAGGTGCCGAAGGGCGTCTTCGCCCACGGCTGGCTCCTCGTCGGCGGCGAGAAGATGTCGAAGTCGAAGCTCACGGGCATCGCCCCCGAGCAGATCACCGAGACCTTCGGCTCCGACGCGTTCCGCTACTACTTCCTGCGCGCGATCGCGTTCGGCCAAGACGGCTCGTTCTCCTGGGAGGACCTCGCGGCCCGCTATCAGGCCGAGCTCGCGAACGGCTTCGGCAACCTCGCCTCGCGTGTGGTGGCGATGATCAACCGATACTGCGACGGCGCCGTGCCGACGGCCGGCACGCTGACGGCCGCCGACATCGAGATCGCGAGCGTCGAGCGCCGGGCGACGGATGCCTCGTGGCAGGCGATCGACCGACTCGCGATCCACGACGCGATCGGCGCGGCCTGGGAGCTCGTCGACGCCCTGAACGGCTACCTCACGATCGAGGAGCCCTGGACGCTCGCGAAGGACCCGGCGCAGCGCGACCGGCTCGAGACGGTGCTCGCCACGGCGTACCACGGCCTCGGCACCCTCGCCGTGCTGCTCTCGCCCGTGCTGCCGGTCGCGACGGCGAAGCTCTGGACGGCCCTCGGCGCCTCCGGCACCGTGCAGGAGCAGCGCATCGATCGGGCCGACTCCTGGGCGACCGGCACGCAGGTCGCGCCGCTCGAGGCGCTCTTCCCGCGTGTCGAGGTGGCCGAATGATGCGGTTCGGAGCAGCGGCGGCGTGAGCGACCCCTCGCCCGCACACCTCCGCACCCGCTCCGACGGCGGCCGTGCCGCCGAGTACCCGCCGGCGCCCGAGGCGCTCCCCGTGGCCGTGTACGACAACCACACGCACCTCGAGATCGCCGACGGCGCGCTGCCCATCGACGTGCACGAGCACCTCGAGCGCGCGGCATCCGTCGGCATCGCCGGTGCCGTGCAGGTCGGCACGGACGTCGCGACGTCGCGCTGGTCGGCCGAGGTCGCGGCGGTCGAGCAGCGGCTGCTCGCGGCCGTGGCGCTGCATCCCAACGAGGCGCCCGAGCTCGAGGCCGCGGGCACGCTCGACGAGGCCCTCGCGGTGATCGACGAGCTCGCCGCGCGCCCGCGCGTGCGCGCGATCGGCGAGACCGGACTCGACTACTTCCGCACCGGCGAAGACGGACGGGGCGCGCAGTTCCGGTCCTTCGAGGCCCACATCGACATCGCGAAGCGGCACGGTCTCGCCCTGCAGATCCACGACCGCGACGCGCACGACGACGTCGTCGAGACGCTGCGCCGGGTCGGCGCACCCGACCGCACCGTCTTCCACTGCTTCTCGGGCGGCGAGGAGCTCGCGCGGCTCGCCGCCGACGAGGGCTGGTACCTCTCGTTCGCCGGCAACGTCACGTTCAAGAACGCCGAGAACCTCCGCGAGGCGCTCCGGGTCGCCCCGCGAGACCGCATCCTGGTCGAGACGGATGCCCCGTACCTCACGCCCGTTCCGCTCCGCGGCCGTCCGAACGCCCCCTACCTCGTGCCGCACACGGTGCGATTCATGGCCGAGGTGCTGGAGAACGACCTCGACGAGTTCTGCGAACGGCTCGCGGCGAACACGGTGGCGGTGTACGGCTCGTGGCAGGATGAGCCCGTGATGAGGGCGACGGCGTGAACGCGCATCGACACGCGGCCGAGGGGGCCGAGACCGCGCCGCGCCTGCTGGGGCCGGCGGAGATCCGTGATCTCGCGCAGCTGCTCGATGTCACGCCGACGAAGAAGCTCGGCCAGAACTTCGTGCACGACGCGAACACCGTACGCCGTATCGTGCAGACCGCGGGCGTACGCTCGGGTGAGACGGTGCTCGAGATCGGGCCCGGCCTCGGTTCGCTGACCCTCGGGCTGCTCGAGGCCGGCGCATCCGTCATCGCCGTCGAGATCGACAAGCGGCTCGCCGCTCAGCTGCCGCACACCGCGGGCATCATGCAGCCGGGCACCTCGCTCACGGTCGTGACCGAAGACGCGATGCGCGTCACCGAGCTGCCGGGCGACCCCGTGCGGCTCGTCGCGAACCTGCCGTACAACATCTCGGTGCCGGTGCTGCTGCACCTGCTCGAGCACTTCGACTCGCTGCAGTCGGGCATCGTCATGGTGCAGGCCGAGGTCGGCTACCGGCTCGCCGCCGAACCCGGTTCGAAGGTCTACGGCGCACCGAGCGTCAAGGCGGCCTGGTACGGCGACTGGCGCACCGCCGGCCAGGTCTCGCGCATGGTCTTCTGGCCGGTTCCGAACGTCGACTCCGTGCTCGTCGGCTTCGAGCGAACGGATGCCCCCGGTACCGAGGCCGAGCGCCTCGCCACGTTCGCCCTCGTCGACGCCGCGTTCCAGCAGCGGCGCAAGATGCTGCGCCAGTCGCTCTCGACGGTGCTGGGCGGGGGATCGGCGCAGGCGACGGCCGTGCTCGAGGCAGCAGGCGTCGACCCGCAGGAGCGCGGCGAGCAACTCACCGTCGCCGACTTCCTGCGCATCGCCCGCGCGGCCTGATCACGCGCTAGCGTGGTGCCGTGGGGACGCAGGGCATGGGGAAGGATGCCGTGGGCGGCAGCGCCGACGGCATCGGAGACGACGCCGTCGTCAGCGCGACCGGGAAGTCGCGTGATGAGTGGTTCGCGCTGCTCGACGCGGCGGGCGCCGTCGAGTGGAAGCACCAGGCGATCGCGACCTGGCTCGCGCGGGACCAGGGCGTCGACCCGTGGTGGGCTCAGGGCATCACCGTCGGGTACGAGCAGGCACGAGGCATCCGCCTGCCCGGCCAGCGGCAGGACGGCACGTTCGAAGTGAGCGTCACGCGCACGATCGCGGGCGACGTCGAGCCGGCGCTCCGCGCGCTCGCGGCGGTCGTCACCGCACGAACCGGAGTCGAACCGCTCGCCCTCAACCTCGCAGCGAAGTACCCGACCGCCCGCTTCCCGCTCGAGGGCGGCGAGTTCCTGCTCGCCTCGGCGTCTGCGCGCGGCGCGGGGAAGACGTCGATCGGTCTCGTGCGCGGGCGCATGGCGAACGGCGACGACCTCGCCGGGGCCAAGGCGACCCTGCGCAGCTGGCTCGGCGCAGTGACCGTCGAAGCGGTCGGTTAGCGTGGAGTCATGACGATCGCGGCGACCGACGAGGCAGTGCACGTTCGGGCACCCGGCAAGATCAACCTCTTCATGCGGGTCGGGGCGGTGCAGGCCGACGGCTACCACGACGTGGCCACCGCGTACCAGGCCGTCTCGCTCTACGAAGACGTGCGCGCCTGGCCCGACGATCGGTTCACCGTCTCGTTCAGCGGCAGCGTCGACACCTCGGGGCTGCCGACCGACCGCTCGAACCTCGCCATCAAGGCCGCGAAGCTCCTCGCCCGCACCGCGGGCGTGCCGGGCGGCGTGCACCTCGAGATCGAGAAGCACGTGCCGATCGCGGGCGGCATGGGCGGTGGGTCGGCGGATGCCGCTGCCACGCTCGTGGCCTGCGACGCGCTGTGGGGCACCTCGCTCTCCAAGGAGGAGTTGCACGCCCTCGCCGCCAAGCTCGGCGCCGACGTGCCGTTCGCCCTCTCCGGCGGCACGGCGATCGGCACGGGTCGCGGCGACCAGCTCAGCCCCGCGCTGGCGACGGGGTCGTTCCACTGGGTGCTCGCTGTCGCGGAGTTCGGGCTGTCGACGCCCGCCGTCTACCGGGAGCTCGACCGCCAGCGCGAGTCGCGGCTCGGGCTCGTGCACGACGGCACGGCGCCGGTCGTCGACGCCGCGGTGCTGCAGGCGCTCCGCGCCGGCGACGCCCACCGTCTCGCCGAGTCGCTGCACAACGACCTCCAGAGCGCAGCGTTGAGCCTCGCCCCGGGGCTCGGCGGCATCCTCGACCTCGGCGCCGCCCACGGGGCGCTCGCCGGTCTCGTCTCGGGGTCGGGCCCGACGGTCGCGTTCCTCGTCGACGACACCGACTCGGCGCTCGAGCTGCAGGTCGCGCTCTCGGCCGCCCGCCTGCACGCCGTGCACGTGCACGGGGCGGTGCACGGGGCGCGCATCATCTAGTCGTTCGGCGACCCCGCCGGTCGCCCGACTGCCCGTCGTCGGCGATGCGGATCGACCAGCCACGGAATGGCGAATGCGCCGTTGGGGGCGTAGACATCGGTGCCCGGCGGCACGATCTCGTCGATGAGATCGAGCACGTCGTCGTCGAGCTCGACGGCCGCCGCTTCGAGGAGCGACTCGAGTTGCGACAGGGTGCGCGGCCCGAGGATCACCGAGGTGACGGCGCGGTGCGCGAGCGGGAAGGCGGCGGCCAGCGCGGGCAGCGAGGTCCGATCCGCTCTGCGATCGGGATCAGCCGTTCGACGACCTCGAGCTTGCGTGCGGTCACGGGGTCGTCGGGGTCGAACCATGCCGGGCGGAGTGCGGCGCGTCCTTCGGCGGACGGGGCTGCCATGCCGCGCCGGTACCGTCCGGTGAGGAAGCCGAAGGCGAGGGGGCTCCAGGTCAGCACGCCCATTCCCCAGCGCTCGGCCACGGGCAGCACGTCGCGCTCGATGCCGCGCGCGAGGATGTTGTAGGGCGGCTGCTCGGTGCGAAACCGCATCAGGCCGCGTGCTTCGGCGATCCGGTGCGATTCGACGATCTCGTGGGCGGGGAACGTCGAGCATCCGAACGCGCGGATCTTGCCGGCGTGGACGAGGTCGGAGAGCACGCCGAGGGTCTCTTCGAGATCGGTCTCGAAGTCGGGCCGGTGGACTTGGTACAGGTCGAGGTAGTCGGTGCCGAGCCGGGTCAGGCTGGCGTCGACGGCGTTGAGGAGGTGGCGTCGGGAGTTGCCGCCGCGATTGCGCCCCTCTTCGAGTGGGAAGTGACCCTTGGAGGCGAGGATCACGTCGTCGCGACGTCCGCGAAGGGCGTTGCCGACGATGGCCTCGGATTCCCCGCCGGAGTACATGTCGGCCGTGTCCACGAAGTTGATGCCGCGGTCGAGTGCTGCATGCAGGATCCGCTCGCACTCGTCGTGATCGGGGTTCCCGGCCGCCCCGAACATCATGGTGCCGAGCGCGAAGCGCGAGACGCTCATGCCGGTTCGCCCGAGGGTGGCGTATTGCAGGTCGGCGGCTGTCGCAGCAGTGGGGCTCATGCGAGGACGATATCTCCGCAAGAACACTTGCGCAAATATGCTTGCGTAAATTCGGTAGGATCAGGGCATGCAGCACGCGGAGCCGGAACACGACGAACCAGGGGACGTGCGGACCATCGACGAGGTGCGGGCGCTCGCGGCGCTCGCGCATCCGGTCCGCTCGCGCCTCGTCGACGCGCTCGCCGTCGACGGCGACTCCACCACCGGGGCGCTCGCCGGTGCGCTCGGCATCGCGACCGGCAGTGTGTCGCATCACTTGCAGGTGCTCGTCGATGCGGGGCTCGTCGTGAGGGCGCCGCAGGACCCGTCCGACCTCCGTGAGCGCCGCTGGTCGCTCGTGACCCGCGGAATGCGCTGGTCCGCCGAGCAGTTCCGGGGAAGGACGGCCGCCGAATCGGCGGCGAGATCGGCCGATGCCGTCATCCTCGAGCGGCAGTTCGAGCGAGCACGATCGTTCCTGGAGTCGGCGGAGCCGCCGTGGGACGACGTCGCGGTCTCGGGGCACTACTGGCTCCGGTTGAACGCGGACGAGCTCGCCCAGCTCGGACGTCAACTCGACGAGCTCTTCCTGTCGTGGCGACGGCGCGAGATTCCCGACGACGACACCGATCGCCGCGCGGTGCACGGCTTCGCGCGCGTCTTCCCCTCGCGGCCCTGAACCGGCGCGGTGCTCGAATGAGGGGCGACCGCGACGGCGACTAGGCTCGGAGGGACATGGCACATCTTCTGGGCGCCGAGCGCCTGCACCTCGAGTTCCCGACGCGCGTCGTCTTCGACGAGGTCACCCTCGGCATCGACGAGGGCGACCGCATCGGCGTGGTCGGCCGCAACGGCGACGGCAAGTCCACGCTCCTGAAGCTCCTCGACGGCCGGCTCACTGCCGATGGCGGCCGCGTCACGCATCGCCGCGGCATCCGCATCGGCACGCTCGACCAGTCCGACGTCGTCGACCCCGGCAAGACCGTCGCCGAGTTCGTCGTGGGCGGCATCGAGGAACACGTCTGGGCGGGCGACGCGAAGGTGCGCGACGTCATCGCCGGTCTCCTGGGCGACGTGCCGTGGCACGGGCAGATCGCGAGCCTCTCGGGAGGTCAGCGCCGCCGTGTCGGCCTCGCGGCACTGCTCGTCGGCGACTGGGACGTCGTCTTCCTCGACGAGCCGACCAACCACCTCGACGTCGAGGGCATCGCCTGGCTCGCCGGGCACCTGAAGCGTCGCTGGCCGACCGACTCCGGCGCGCTCGTCGTCGTGACCCACGACCGCTGGTTCCTCGACGAGGTCTGCACCGCCACCTGGGAGGTGCACGACGGCATCGTCGAGCCGTTCGAGGGCGGCTACGCGGCCTACGTGCTGCAGCGCGTCGAGCGCGACCGCTCGGCCGCGGCATCCGAGGCGAAGCGCCAGAACCTCATGCGCAAGGAGCTCGCGTGGCTGCGCCGCGGCGCCCCGGCGCGCACCTCGAAGCCGAAGTTCCGCATCGACGCGGCGAACGAGCTCATCGCGAACGAGCCGCCCATTCGCAACAAGGTCGAACTCGACCGGCTCGCGGTCTCCCGCCTCGGCAAGGACGTCGTCGACCTCATCGACGTCACGGTGCAGTTCCCGATGGTCGACCCCGTGACCGGGGAACCGGCGACCCGCACGGTGCTGCACGACGTCGAATGGCGCATCGCGCCCGGCGAGCGCACCGGCATCCTCGGCGTCAACGGCGCCGGCAAGTCGACGCTGCTCGGGCTCGTGACGGGTGCCGTCGAGCCCACGAGCGGCCGGGTCAAGCGCGGCAAGACGGTGCGCATCGCAACCCTCAGTCAAGAGCTGAACGAGCTCACCGAGTGGGCCGAGTCGAGGGTCTCCGCGGTCGTCGCCGAGCAGCGGTCGAGCTATCAGGTCGGCGACAAGGAGATGACGCCAGGGCAGCTGCTCGAGCGCCTCGGCTTCACGACGGCGCAGCTGTCGACGCCCGTCAAGAACCTCTCGGGCGGACAGAAGCGTCGCCTGCAGCTGCTGCTCATCCTGCTCCAGGAACCGAACGTGCTGATCCTCGACGAGCCGACCAACGACCTCGACACCGACATGCTCGCGGCCATCGAGGACCTGCTCGACTCCTGGTCGGGCACGCTGCTCGTCGTCTCGCACGACCGGTACCTCATCGAGCGCGTCACCGACCGCCAGTTCGCGATCCTCGACGGACACCTGCGCGACCTGCCGAGGGGCGTCGAGCAGTACCTCGAGCTGCGCAGGGCATCGGATGCCGCGGCAGCCGCGACGCCGAGCCCGACGACGACGCAGCAGCCCGCCGCCGCGGCGGCGGCGGCGGCCGGCAGCAGCGTGAGCTCGCTCGCGGGCGCCGACAAGCGCAACGCCGAGAAGGAGCTCGCCTCGATCGACCGCAAGCTCGAGAAGCTGTCGGCCCAGATCGCGACGCAGCACGAGAAGCTCGCCGTGCACGACCAGGGCGACTACGTCGGCCTGGCGGCGCTCGGCGACTCGCTGCGCGAGCTCGAGGCCTCCGTCGCCGACCTCGAAACGCGCTGGCTCGAAGTTTCCGAGTCATTGGAGGCCTAGCGTCGCAGAAGCTGTGACGCACTGTGACTCTGGCGTCAAGTGGGCAAAGATTCTTCGCCTAGCGTTGTTCCTGCACCCGCGATCGCGGCATCGAAGCCCCCACCGTCAACAACTGTGGCGGAGCCATGCCCGCTCCACGCCAACAGCACCCGATCGCGTGCAATACAGCGAAAGGGAACCACCATGTCACGTCAGCACCCGTCCTCCCGCCAGTCGAAGCTCATCGCCGCACTCGCCGCGGTGCCGCTCGTCTTCGGCCTCGCCTCCTGCGCCACTCCGGCTGCCGGTGAGGGCGACGCCGCGAACGAGGTCATCAAGATCGGCGTCGTCGGCAAGGCCGACCCCCAGTGGGCCGCCTTCGAAGAGGCCGCTGCCGACGAGGGCATCGAGATCGAACTCGTCGACTTCACCGACTACGCCCAGCCGAACCCGGCGACCACCGAGGGCGAGCTCGACCTGAACCAGTTCCAGCACATCGTCTACCTCGCCGACTACAACGTGTCGGCCGGCGAAGACCTCGCGCCCATCGGCTCGACCGCGATCTACCCGCTCGGGCTCTACTCGACGAAGTACGACTCGGTGAAGGACATCCCCGAGGGCGAGACCGTCGCCGTGCCGAACGACGCCTCGAACCAGGCGCGTGCACTCCTCGTGCTGCAGTCGGCCGGCCTCATCGAACTGAAGAGCGGCGGCACCATCTTCTCCGACCTCGCCGACATCGACGAGTCGGCGTCGAAGGTCAAGGTCACCGCACTCGAGGCCTCGCTCACGCCGACCTCGCTGCCCGACCTCGCCGCGGCCGTCATCAACAACGACTTCGTCGCCGACGCGGGCCTCACCTTCGAGGACGCGATCGCGCAGGACGACCCGACCGACCCGAACGCGCTGCCCTACGTGAACATCTTCGCCACGCGCGCCGAAGACAAGGACAACGCGACCTACAAGAAGCTCGTCGAGATCTTCCAGACCGACCCCGAGGTGCAGGCCGGCCTCCTCGAGGCATCCGGTGGCACCGGCGTCTCGGTGCAGACCCCCGTCGCGGACCTCGAGAAGTCGCTCACCAAGGTCGAGGCCGACACGAAGGCATTCAAGGGCTGATCTCCCGAGTTCCGACCCGGAGCGATCCGGATCAGCTCTCGCGATCGACCACCCGCCGACGGGCGGCGGGCACCGACTCCGGTGCCCGTCGCCCGGTTCGGCGTTGAAGGAGAACACCATGGCGCTCGTCGCCCTGCGCAACGTCACGAAGACGTACCCCGCGCCCGAGAAGGGCGCCCCGCCCGTCGTCGCGATCGACGGCGTGACCCTCGAGGTCGAACCCGGTGACGTGTACGGCATCATCGGCTACTCGGGCGCAGGCAAGTCCACGCTCGTGCGACTCGTGAACGCGCTCGAACCCGCGACCTCGGGTTCGATCGAGGTCGACGGCCGGGAGATCACGACCATGCCCGAGCGCGAGCTCCGCGGCATCCGTCTCGGTATCGGCATGATCTTCCAGCAGTTCAACCTCTTCAACTCGAAGACGGTGTGGGCGAACATCGCCTATCCGCTGACGGTCGCTGGGGCGTCGAAGAGCGAGATCGCGGCTCGCGTCGCCGAGCTGCTCGAGTTCGTCGGCCTCACCGACAAGGCCAGGAACTACCCCGACCAGCTCTCGGGCGGGCAGAAGCAGCGCGTCGGCATCGCCCGTGCGCTCGCGACCTCGCCGCGGCTGCTGCTCGCCGACGAGGCGACGAGCGCGCTCGACCCTGAGACGACGCAGGAGGTGCTCGCGCTGCTGAAGCGCGTGAACCGCGAGTTCGGGGTCACCATCATCGTCATCACGCACGAGATGGACGTCATCCAGTCGATCGCGACGAAGGTCGCCGTCATGGACGGCGGTCGCGTGATCGAGCACGGCGACGTGTTCGACGTCTTCTCGAACCCGCAGAACCCGTCGTCGCAGCGCTTCGTCGGCACGGTCGTGAAGGGCATCCCGTCGCCCGCCGAGCTCGACGTGCTGCGCGAGCGCCACGAGGGTCGCATCGTCACGGTCTCGTTCCGAGACGGCGACGCCTCGCAGGCTGCGGTCTTCGTCGCCCTCGCGACCGCCGGCGTCGAGTTCGAGCTCGTCTACGGCGGCATCAACGACATCCAGGGGCGAGCCTTCGGTCACCTCACGCTCGCGATCAGGGGCGCGGATGCCGCGGTCGACGCGGTGCTCGCCGAGATATCCTCCCGCGTCGACGTGACGGAGGTGTCGTGATGGACCGCCTGTTCGAACTCGGCCCCGAGTTCTGGGCCGCCGCCGTCGAGACGCTCTACATGGTGGGGCTCACGCTCCTGTTCGGCGGGGTCGCCGGGCTCCTGCTCGGCATGGTGCTCTACACGACGCGGCCCGGCAGCCTGCTGTCGAACCGAGCCGTGTTCACCGTCGTGAACGTCGTCATCAACTTCTTCCGTCCGATCCCGTTCATCATCTTCATCGCGGCGGTGCAGCCGCTCTCGCGCGTCGTGATCGGCACGGGCATCGGCAACGACGCCCTCGTGTTCGCGCTGTCCATCGCTGCGTCCTTCGCGATCGCGCGCATCGTCGAGCAGAACCTGCTCACGGTCTCGCCGGGCGTCATCGAGGCCGCGAGAGCGATGGGTGCCGGTCCGTTCCGGATCCTCCGAACGGTCGTCGTCCCCGAAGCGCTCGGGCCGCTCATCCTCGGCTACACCTTCGTGCTCGTCGCCATCATCGACATGACCGCCGTCGCCGGCCTGATCGGCGGAGGCGGACTCGGCAACTTCGCCCAGGTCTACGGCTACCGGCAGTTCCAGCCCCTGATCACGTGGGCCGCCGTCATCCTCATCGTCGTGTTCGTGCAGGCCGTCCAGTTCCTCGGCAACTGGCTGGCCCGCAAGGTCATGCGCCGATAGCGCCGATAGCGCCGAGAGCGGCGCAGCGGATGCCGCCGACTGCCATCGCT
>NZ_JBHURI010000030.1:0-47145 GCF_042673425.1 Agromyces sp. NPDC056965
GCGGTGTAGGCGCCGGTGAACGGCGCTACCACCGCGACGGCGACGGCAATCGCCAGCCGGGACAGCCAGGAACGAACTCTCGCCACAACATCCTCCATTGGGTGTCTGTCTTCGGATTTTCATTTCCGATAGCCCATTTCGTTAATGAACGATCGCAAGTGCATCACACGAATCACTCCGCGGAGATCGCCGCCGAGCTTCGTTATTTCTTCGTTACATTTGACCCGGACGCGGGCATGACGGCAGGCTGGATCGAGGCGCACTTCGCCGGGGACGCGCACCGACGGGCGCCGTCCCGCCATGTAGCAGGCATGTCGTCGATCCAGCAAGGACCTCTGGACGGGCGTCACCGGGAGCGGTGCTGTTGCGTGCCGCCCGGCGACCGCGCGCTAGGGGCTCACCCGGGCGAACTCGATGAGCGCCGCGGTTCCCGGCCGCAGCGGCGGAAGTGACAGGCCTGCGCGCTCGATGATCGCACCCGGCAGCCGCAGCCGCCCCGCGAGCGCTGCGTCGAACCACGCCGGGCCCGAGCTGTCCCCTCGATCCGGGTGCCCGAGCTCGGTGCGGATGCGAACGTCGTACTCGAAGTCGGGATCAAGTCCCGGAATGAGCACACGACCTTGCTGGCCGACGCTCAGCCCCAGTTGCACGTGGGCGAGGAGCGCGCGGTCCCGCCCCGGCGAGACGACCCCGAACAGCCGGGCGGCCTCATCGTCGATATCGGCGTGGATCAGTACTCCGGAGTGGACCAGGCCTCGCAGCTCACGGTACGCGCCGGCGAACCGGGACAGGTTCGCGCGCTCAGCGGCCGTGCAGTTCAAGAGGTTGAGCTCCAGCCCGGAGTGGCCGAACAGCGCCGTGATGAATTGGAGGCTCGACGACGCGGTGCGGCCGGTCGTGTGCGCCACGGACTCGCCCACGTGCGACCCGATCAGCTCCAACGGAAGCAGCAGCGAGGTCCAGCGCTGGATCCGCTCACGCTCGATCGGGTCGTTCGTGTCGGAAGCCCACACGCGATCGGTGCGCTCCAGAACACCGAGATCGACTCGCGCACCACCGGAGGCGCACGACTCGATCTCCAGCCCGTGATGTCGGGCGCGCAATGCGTCCATTACGGAGTACACCGCGCGAGTGTGCGCGTGAGTGGCCGCCTCGAGGATGTCGCGGTTGTGGTCCCACTTCAAGAAGTCGATCCGGTACTCGTCGACCAGAGCATCGAGCCGTTCGAGGATGTAGTTCGCGGCCTCGGGGTTGGCCAGATCGAGGACGTGCTGGGATCGTGAGAGCCAGCCGTCTGCGGGTGTGAGGAACCAATCCGGGTGATCGCGTGCCGCATCCGAATCGGGATTGATCATCTCGGGCTCGACCCATAAGCCGAACTCCATGCCGTGCGCGCGGACCCGGTCCACGAGCGGATGCAGCCCGTCCGGCCAACGCTGTTCATCGACGTACCAGTCACCGAGGCCCGCACGGTCGGTTCGGCGCCCGCGGAACCAGCCGTCGTCGAGCACGAACCGCTCGACACCGATCTCGGCAGCCTGATCGGCCAGCTGCACGAGCGTCTCGAGATCCTGGTCGAGATAGACCGCCTCCCAGGTGTTCAGCACGAGCGGCCGCGGGCCGGTGGGATGACTCGTGCGGGCGCGCAGTCGGGCGTGGAACCGCTCGGAGATCCCGTCCAGCCCCCGTTCCGACCACGTGAACAGCACGGGCGCCGTGCGACAGGACTGCTCCGAGCCGAGCTCGATCTCGCCGCGCCGGAGCAGTTCGCCACCGCTGAGGCTGCTCGCCAGCCCACCGGCGCCGTCGGGCGAGCGTTCGACGTATGCGGCCTGATCGCCGCTCCACGCCGTGTGCATCGCCCACACCTCGCCACGACGGTTCCCGAAGCCCGGTGTGCCGACGATCGTCGCGAATGACGAGTCGTGCCCGGTCCGGCCGCGTCGCTGCTCGCGCGCATGGGTGCCGAAGGCGACGGGGAGGCGCTGCGGGGTGCGTTCCCCGATCCACGCCCCGGTGAAATCGAGGATCTCCGCCGCCCGCCTCGGAAGTGGCAGTGCGGCGTTCAGCGCCTCGACCGACAATGCGCCAGGTCCGAGGTTGCGGATCTCTCGACGGTGCTCGAGGACCCCGTAGCGGTCCAGAGCGAGCTCGACGACGACCTCGGCCAGTGCCCGGTCATCCCGCAGCGTGAATCGCGCGCTCGCAGCGGTGGTTCCATGCTCGTCGATCGACCAGTCGGCCAACAGGAATCGCGGGTTCAGCGCCACGCTCCCGCGCGCGAGCGCGACAGCGGGGCGCCCCGTCCAGGCATCGTCCTGGGTGGGCAGCAAGCTGAACCGAAGGGGGTCGTCCGGCGTCGCGTTCAGGCGCGCCGGCACGGCGGAATCAGCCAGCGCCCGCAGCGCCCCATCGTCGAGCGCGCCGAGGTCGGCTCCCCAGTGCACGACTTGCGCTCGTCGCCCCCTGCAGTCGACAGCCAGCGCGACGCTTCCCCCGCGCAGGAGGACGATCTCGGGCGTCAACGGGTGCCTGCGCCTTCGGCGGTCAGGCGCACGGTCACGACCGTGTCGGTGTCGTCGGGCAGCGGGTAGGTGAAGCTGGGATCGCCGTCGCCGAAGCTCACGAAGGCCACGTCGGGATACGCCTCGATCAGCCACGACTCCGCTCTCTGGATCTCACGGCCGTCCAGCTCGAGCGCTGCGATCCGGTCGGGATCGACCCCGGTGAGGGCGAGCGGCCCGATCGGCTGCTCGAGCACGTGGGCGTAGAGCGTGTCATCTCTGCGCGTGTAGTAGCCCCACTCGGGCTTCGGCAGTCCGGCAATGCCAGTCCGATAGATGCTCTCGCCGTGTTCGGTGAGCCATGAGCCGACCTCCGCGAGAATCTGCGCTTCGCGCGGATCGATCCGCCCGTCCGGGAGCGGACCGACGTTCAACAGGAGGTTGCCGCCCTTGCTCACGATCTCGACGAGTTTGCGGATCAACGTCCGGCTCGACTTGTAGGCATCGTCGCCGCCGAAGTGGGACCAATGGTTGTTGAGCGTGATGCACGATTCCCACGGCACGAGCCGGCCACGGACGTCGCGGATTCCGTCGGTCGGAATCAGCTGCTCGGGTGAGACGAAGTCTCCCGCCCACGCTGAGGGCTCGTCGGTGACGATGGATCCGAAGCTGCCGCCGTTTGCCTCCAGGCGGTTGTCGATGAGGATGCCGGGCTGGAGGCCGCGCACCATCTCCACGAGTTCCGCGGCGCGCCAGACCTCTCCGCTCAGGTCGTCGTAGGAGAAGTCGAACCACATGAGATCGAGCTGCCCGTAGTTTGTGGCCAGCTCACGGATCTGCGCGTGCATGAAGTCGAGATAGCGATCGAAGTCATGGGATCTACCCTCGAAGGCGGGGTCAGCCCGGTGCGGATGGTGTGCGTCGTCGAACGCCGGGTAGTCGGGGTGCGACCAGTCGATCAAGGAGAAGTACAGCCCGACCTTCAGGCCGCGGCGGCGGAAGGCTTCGACGAACTCAGCCACCACGTCCCGGCCGAATCCGTTGTTCATGGTGCTGTACGAGGTTTCCGCGGTGTCGAAGAGGCAGAATCCGTCGTGGTGCTTCGCCGTGAGCACGGCGTACTTCATGCCGGCGGCGACGGCGATGTCGGCCCATGCCTCGGCGTCGAATGAGTCCGGTGTGAACCCGTCGACGTACGGCTGGTAGTCCTGCATCGAGAGCTGTTCCCAGGAGCGGGCCCATTCGCCGCGCGCATGGACCGAGAATGCACCCCAATGGATGAACATCCCGAATCGGTCCTCGAGGAACCACTGGGTGCGGACGTGCCGGTCGAGGTCGAGCATGACGCCTTTCGGTTGGGAGTAAGAAGGTCGGGCTTTCATCAGGTCAGCCCTTGACTGCGCCGGCGACCATGCCCGAGAGGATGTACTTCTGCGAGAAGAGGTACACGATGAGGACGGGGATGATGGTGATCACGAGGTTCGCGCTCACCAGCGAGTAGTCGAAGGTGTGCAGGCCTTGGAAGTTGTACACGGTCATCGGCATGGTCCATGTCTTCGAGCTGGACGTGAGGAACAGCACGTTCTGGAACTCGTTCCACGCGTAGGTGAACAGCAGCACGAGCGCCGTGAAGGTGACTGGCTTCAGCAGCGGGAACACGACCTGGAAGAACATCCGCACCGGGCCGGCGCCATCGAGGATCGCTGCTTCGTCGACCTCGCGGGGAATCTGACGCACGAAGCTCACGAAGATCAGCACCATGAACGGGATCTGCGTCGCGATGTCCGCCAGGATCAGGCCCGCATGAGTGTTGTAGAGGCCGAACCACTGCAGCACCCGGATCGCCGGAATGAATGAGAACGGCGCAATGAGCCCCGCGAGGAGAAATGCGTAGAGACCGGTGGTCACTCGCGACACGCGCCGGGCGATCAGGTATCCGGCCAGCGCACAGACGATGATCGCGCCGCCGGTTACGCCCACGGTGATGATCACGCTGTTGACGAGGCCGACCGCGACGCCAGGATCTGCGAGGACGGTGAGGTAGTTGTCGAAGCGCCACTCGGTGGGCAGTGTGAAGGTGAAGCCGGATGCCTCGCTGGTGGACTTGAAGGAGTTCAGGAGCACGAGGATCATCGGGACGATGAAGACGATGCCGACGGCCGCCGCGATGAGGTAGGTGGCGACCCGTGGGGCCAGTCGCTTGGTCATGAGGTCCTTGCTTCGATGCGACGGTTGACTACGTTGATCAGGAGGGCGATCACCGTGATGATGGCGAACTGCACGAAGCTGATCGCCGAGGCGTAGCCCAGGTTGGTGGTGCCGAGGGCTTTGGCGAGGAACGTCGTCATCACCTCCGTTGCATGCCCAGGCCCGCCGCCCGTAGTGGCGTAGATGATCTCGAACGACTTGAGCCCGGAGATCAGTGTCAGCAGCGCAGCGAGCCCGACGGTCGGGGCGATGATCGGCAGCGAGACATGGATCGACCTGCGGAACGGGCTCGCGCCGTCCACTTCCGCCGACTCGAGCAGTTCCGTAGGAACGCTCTGGAGCGCGGCGAGCACGAGCACGACCGTCCAGCCGACTCCCATCCAGATATCGATCGCGGTCACCGAGTAGAGCGCCAGGTCGAAGTTTCCCAACCAGTCCTGGGTCACGAAGCCGAGGCCGATATTGCGAAGGAAGGAGTTCAGCAGGCCGTCATTGGCGAGGATGAACCCGAAGACGATGCCGACGACGATCGTCGAGAACATGATCGGCATGTAGACGATCGCTCGGAGCAGGTTGCGCCCGAGGAACGCCCGGTTCAGGAAGAAGGCCAGCAGTACGCCCAGCCCCGTCTTCCCGATGGTGGTGATGATCGCGTACGCGAACTGGTTGCCGAGCGCCCCGAAGAACGCGGCACCGTTGCTGCCGAAGAGCAGTTCGAAGTTGTCGAATCCGATGAACTCCTGCCGAGGGGACAGGGTCGACGCGTTCGTGAAGCTCAGCCAGAGACCGAGCGCGGCGGGGAGCACGAAGAAGACCGTGAATATGAGGGTTGCCGGCGCACCGAACCAGTACGGATAGGCGTTCGCCTCGAGAACATTCTTGCCGCGTCGCGACGTGACTCCCCGCCTCATGGGTTAGAAGCCCTCGCGACCGGCAGTCTCGCCGGCGCTCTTCCAGGAAGCGTCGAGCTGCTCGAGGAAGGTCTTCGCGTCGATCTGCTTCGCCACGAGCTCCTGGTACGACGCGATGATGTCATCCTGCGGCGTGGGGAAGGTGGTGCTGGTGTCGAACGCCGGACCGGCCTGGTCGTTCTCGATGTACGCCTGGATGTCACCGATGGCGGGGTCCATGTCTTCCACGGTCACGTCCGTGAATGCCGGGATGCCGGGGGCGATCGCCAGGTGAGCGGCCACGTTCTCAGGCTCGATCAGGAACTGCAGCAGGTCGGTCGATTCTTCGGCGACCTTGCTCGATGCCGCGATGTGCAGGATGTTCGGGCGCGTGAGGGCGATCTGGTTGGCACCGTCCTCGGTGGGCAGCGCGAAGAAGCCGACGTTCGCGTCGGGATTCACCTTGCGAAGCTCGCCGATGGCCCACGAGCCGTTGATGATGGTCGCGGCGGTACCGTCGGTGACCGACTTGATGGCGGTCTCGTAAGTGGCCGTCACCGCATCCGCGTTGACGTCGCCGGTCTCGACCCATTCCTGCAGTGCCGTGTACTGCGGCAGCATCCCCGGAACTTCGCTCCAGGTCGTGTCGTTCGCGGCCAGCTCGTCGGCGACATCCGGATTCTCACCAAGCAGGTCGGCGTTGACGGCGTTGCGGTGCTGCAGCAGTGTCCAGCCGTCACCGCCTGAGAGGAACAGCGGCGTGACGTCCGTCGCCTTGATGGAGTCGTATGCGCTCGTCAGCTCCGCGAGCGTCGTCGGCACCTCGACGCCGGCCGCGCCGAACACGTCCTTGTTGTAGATGACGCCGAACGAGCTCAACCCGTCGGCGGAGGGGTACCCGTAGATCTTGCCGTCGGCGGCGCGCATGGATTCCACCACACTGTCGGCCATCCGGTCGGCGAAGGCCGACTCATCGACCTCGAGCATGATGGCCGACGGGTCCTCGACCGCGTCCTGCCCGGCGTAGATGTCGATGCCGTCGCCGCCCTGCAGTCGCGCACGCACGGTGTCGTCGTACTGCTCGTCGGGAATCGCCTGCACCTCGACGGTGTTTCCGGTCTCTTCCTCCCATGCGGCGACATTGTCGGCGAAGGCCCCGGCCGAGGCCCAGCTCGAAGGAACGACGTAGACGACGTTCGCGGCGCCGTCACTCCCTTCCGAGCTTCCTGCTGAGCAGCCGGCCAACGCCAGCGCGGCTGCCGCCGCCATGCTTGTCACGGCAAGCGTCTTTGCATACCTGCGGTTCATCGTGCTTTCTCCTCTGATTGTTGGATCGTGCTGTGGGTCTGGGACTCGGATCGAGTCGGGTGGTCGGAAAGATTCGGGACCAGTCGATAGGCCGGAGTCGCGGTCTCGCCGAACAGTCGGCGGCTAACGTCGTCGAGGGTGGCGATGAGCGCACCGGTGACGGCCGCATCGTCGCCGAGTTCGGCTTGGACGATTGGAGTCGGCACTCGCCCGTCGATCCCCTCATGGGCTGCGGCGGTGACCAGCTCGCTGACCCAGTCGGGCGCGGCCGCAGCCCCGTAGAGCACGAGGATCGCCGGATCGGTGGTCGCCAGCACACCCGCGATCTGCTCGCCGGCGACTCGGGCGAAGTGCTCGACGAGTTCACGCGCGTCCTTGTCGCCCGCCTCGGCCGCGTCGACGGCGGCGAGGAACTCCGGCATGGACGGCAGCGCCTGCTGGAGGTCCGAGTGCATCGAGGAGCGGAGCTGGTTGATCTCACCGGCCATGCTGCGATGGCCTGCGTACAGCGCGCCGTTGATGATGAGGCCGACGCTGAGCTGATGCCAGACGAGCGCCAGGGCGACGTCGTCGAAATCGGTGGCCGCTCCGTGTCGGTGCTCGGCGATCGCCGCAGCGTTGAGGTCGTTCTGCAGCACCACCGGTACGTCGAATCCGGCGTCGAACACGTCCTGAATGTTCCGACCGGCCCACTCGGGAAACACCGGGGAACGTGCCATCAGGCCGTCCGAGGTCAGCGTGCCCGGAACGGTCGCACCCAGGCCGAGCAGTGGTCCGAGACCGGCGTGGGTGACCCGCAACTCGGCGACGCGCTGGGCGAGCGTCTCCATGCGGTCGTCGATGCTCCTGGGCGTCTCGACCGTGAAGGCGTACCGCGCGCGGACCGTACCGGTCACGTCGCAGACGAGCATCCGGTCGCCATGCTTGCCGATCTCGACGGCGATGACGAAGCCGGCGACGGGACTGACCATGTAGCGGGACGCCGGGCGGCCGGAGCTCTGTCCGCTGCGAACGACGCGTTCGATCTCCATGACCAGTCCCAGGGCGGTGAGATCCTGAAGGCGGTCGCGGACTGTCGGTCGGGACATCGCCGTCGCTTCGGCGAGGTCGGCGACGGTCGATGCGCCGGCATCACGGAGCACGAGGAAGCACCGTTCCATGTTCTCCAGGCGGAGGTTCTCGAAACGGGCTTCGTGTGGTGCCATGTCATTGAGGGCCATGTCAGATTCATTTCTAAAAGAGGGTTTAGGAAATGTTCTCTGGCATCTAATCCCACGACATCGGGAATGTCAAGACGACGCGTAAACAAGCACAACGGGAACAGCGCATCGGAAGTCGAGCTGCAGGAATCCGCTGAGCAGCGGCCTGGTCAGCGGAGCCTCAAGATGCCGAGCTGCTGCGCCAGAAGCGTGCCCACGGTAGCGGATCCAGGACAAATAGAAGGGGCCGGGACCGAAATTCCTTCAGTCCCGGCCTCGTCTGTTGCGATCTCGCATGATTCGGGTTTCCAGCCGCCCTTCAGCTCCGTTCCTGCGGCTCAACGAACAGCGATCTCTTGGTTCAAGGATCTCGTGCGCCGACGAGACCGTGCGGTCGTCCTGCCGCTGTGGTCGCTTTGTGAGATCGTTGATGAGGTCCGGACGATCGCCCCTAGCGACGATGATTCGGGAATGGCACCTAGCTTGTCTCCGAGGAATCAGATCAGCCGATCTTCTCCCAAAGCCCGCAGCCTTGAATGGTGAACCCTTCACCGGCGAACACCTCGACCGTGACCCCGTCGGGTGCGTGACTGATGAAGCTGTTGTCGATGATGTCGCCGCCACCGGTTGAACGTTCCCAGTAACAATCGGACGCCGGGCCGAGAGTGCGCCACACGCCGGCGGCGACGCTCGTCCCGACAGCTCGTTTACCGTCACCGATCATCGCTGCCGCCGCCTGCTTCGAGCCGGCCAAGTCTGGGCAGTACGCGGCGATCGCCGCATCGAGGCTCGAGTCGAACCCACGGAGCTTCTCAGCAGCCGCAGGGCGTTGGTTCTGCCATTGGGCGGTCGTATCCGTGCACCACTGGCGCATCTTCACAGTCTGTTCCTGCCAGTACACTGCAGCCGGATCGACATCGGAACGGCCGGCAGCCTTCATCGCTTGAAAGAACACCTTGTCCTGCGCCTGCTCAGGTGACCCGAGGATGGACGAGACTGCTGGCAACCCGATCAGCACCTTCCGGACGGCAGCACCGTCCTTCCGGTCTATCGCCTTCTGCAGTTCGTCTTTCGCTGTCGTCAGGGTTGCGACGTCCTCCGTGGCCGCCCACGGCGATGAGGCGATCGCCTCATCGATCTCGACGATCTTGTCCGGTGCATCGGCCAGCGCCTGCTTCTCGTCCTTCTCGGTCTGGCGTTCCTCTTCCTCGTCCTGCTTCTTTTCCGCCGCGTCGTTCAGTTGCCGCTGCTCCTCAGCCTCCCGCTCAAGCGCCGCCGCCGCGGACTGCTCCTGTCCGTTCCGGATCGCGGTGCCGATGACCGGGGCCGCGATGAACGACACGATGACGACGGTCACGGCGACAGTCCCCCACGTCCGAGGAGTCAGCTTCTTCCAGACGGGGACGGTGGCCGCCGGCCCACCGGCCGCACGGCCGTCGGTGGCCTTCGGTCCCGCCTTCATCCGTGCGCCAGCCGCGACACGTTTTGCGCGCACCTTCTTTATCCAGGAGTCGATGGCCAGAAGCCACGGCTCTACCGGCTCATTCGGGTCGGCCACAAGGAACCTCCGGGACGTAGGGTGGCCGTTAGACTACCGGCCGCCCGCGGCCCGCGGGAGGACCAGTTCGGGGGCCTTTGGCGCATCTCCCCACGCGCGGAGGCCCGGGAGGCAGCGGCAGAACCCAGCTGACTTCTCCTGCCCGTGGCAGTCCACGCGAGTGCCGAAGACGCACTCTAGCTCCCACCTCAGCTGCGACACATCACTGCAACTGTCGTCACGATTGGTGTCAGCTACTGAGCACAGCGCGAAGCGCTGCCTGCCGCTCAGCGGGTTCAAGCTCGGCGGTCAACCCGAGTGCCCAGCCTGCAGCTGATGAACGGTCGGAATGTTGTGAGACACGCGAGTACATCTCCGCGAAGCCTCTCTCGAAGGCATCAAGCCAATGGTCGGCGGCGACAGACCGACCAGCTGCGGCGATGAATCGCAGATAGGACGCCGTCATCCAGGGTTGAAGTAGAACCTCACGGACCAAGACGACGTGGTTCTCGATCGTCGCCTGAGCGTCGGCGATGCCTGCAAGATAGCGGAACGCTGTACTCGTCCAGCCTCCGAGCTGGTCGGGCATCGAAGCAACAATGCCCATCGCCTTCACGGCGAAGTCGACTTTCTCCCTCGCGTGTCTCGGGCCGCCGAATTCGATGGCGGCGGTGAGGCCGAGCGGCGCATGCTGATCGATCCGGGCCACCAGATCGAACACAATCGCGCGGTACTCGATTCCGACCGTCCAGTTGTGTATGAGTTGCGCATCGAGGTTGTCCGCGGATGCTTCAGAGATGTGGCGAGTTCGGCGAAGAAACTCGATAAGAGCTGGGGTCCCGAAGCTTCTTACCCCCTGGTCGTCTGCGAGCCGCCGGGTTGCGGCATCATCACACCAGAGCGGCAAATCTGCATCCTTTGCAAGGTCGATCGCCGAAGCCCATGTGTGGTCGTCGAGATCGAGCTGCTCCGCAATCTTGGGGCTACTTGGCCGTGCGCTCCGGCGTTCTACCCGTCGGAACCATTCGACCAGCCGCCCGGCAACGTTTCGCTGAACGTTCAGCTCGATGGGATCCTTGAGCAGGACGCTCGCTTCTGTCGTTGTCGTGCTCTGTATGAATTCTGCGTCGAAGCGTGTCGAGTACCGTTCGCGATTCGCGCTTGCATCGAGCATTTGTGCCGGTGTTGCGACCATGCGCGGCAGGGCCGCAACGATCATGTTGCTCTCGTCTGTTGAAAGCAGCGTCAAGGTGAACAGAGCTGTGACGTCCACCGCTGCGCCCAACTGGAGCGCAGCACCTACAGCCTCGTCTTGCCGTTCGTCCCCGTCCATTGATCCAGCGAATCGTGGGGACTTGTGCCGGCGGGTCAGCAGCTCTGCTACGTGCTTCCCACCCAGCTGCGCTGCCAGACCAATCGGCAGGGTCCCGGAGCGGACATGCTCGTCAAGGGTCCCAAGAAGCTCCTGGCGCGGGCCGATCGCGGCATCCAGTTGTTTGAGGATATCCTCCGGTTCTTCCGCGTCGGTCTGGATACGCCATATGGCGTGCTGTTCCTCTGGGTATTCCTTCTCGAATCTGTCAAGCAACGTGCTGAGGTTCAGCGACTCCTCGGTTTCCCCTTGTGGTGCGAACGCGAGCGCCCCGAGCGCGAGGTTCCGAGTCTCGGCCACCTGGGAGAATTGGTCGACAACATCGAAGAACTCGGACAGCGTTGCCATGTCGGGCCCGTGAAGACGGAACAACTCGAACCAGATGTTCGCCTCGGTTTGGTTCCTCGGGCGTGGCCGCTGGTTTCCGGCTTTCCATTCCGACCAGGCTTGATCGACGTCTCCCGACATGCGATGTATTTGAACGAGAGCCCATCGAGCGGTGTCCGATTCAGGGCGTATTTGGATCAATGCACGTGCGTTAACGAGCGCGGTGGGCCAATCACCGACAGCGGATGCGGCCTCGATTTGCACGATGTGCGCGTCTGCACGATTACCCCACGCTTGGCCGCCGACTTGTAGCGCTTTCGAGGCACGGTCCACTGCATTGGGGTGATCACCTTGGGCGAGGTAGGCGCGGGCTGCTTTCAACCAGAAGTCGGGGTCCGACCATTGCTGAGCAGCTTGCTCTGCGGTGAAGATGACTTCGGTCCAGCGGCCAGCTGCCTCGAACCTGGCGATCAGCGAAAGCGCCAGCGTCGGTCGTTCGGTGGACTTTGCACGTGCTTTCGCTTCTGCTCCTGGTCGGCCAGAGTTGAGGTCGGCCACCAGCTCGATCTCCTGGACAATCTCTGGGTTGTCGATCCGAAGGTCCTCAACGAAAGGATGCACGACGCCGCGTAACGCGAGTCGGAAGCACAGGGGCGCTCTTTCGTTCCAGTCATTGGTCGCATCGATCGCCTCGGCGAGAAGCCGGTTAGCTTCGTCTTGCTGGTCGAGCAGCTCCGCTTCGCGAGAATCAATTTGCAGTTGCAGGGTACGCGGCGTCTGATCGTCGATGAACTGTCGCGATGCCTGAATGTCGCCGCCCAGCATCATCACCGTGGCCATCTCGTTGCGAACTTCTGGGTGACGGATTTCGTCGTCAGTGGCTTCCGGCGCGCTCGAGAGCATTCGCGCCCGGTCGATGTCCGAGAGCATCATGGCCGCTTTGATTGCTTTCGCGACCGCGCTACCACTGCTAAGGCCCCAAGTCCTTCGGGCATCACGTATACGAACGGCGAGGGTGTACGCGGCTGCAGTGTCTTCGGCGTGAGTTTCAGGGCGTCGCGCGCTTCGTTGTATGAGTGCTTCCACGGCGTTCATCCCAGCTCCGGAGTACGAGTACTCGTTGAATGCTGTAGTTCCGTAGCTGATCGCCTCATCGGACTCGAGGAGGTTGAGCAGGAACTGGGTGACTACGCTGGCCTGGTAGCTGCGTTGCGTCGCCGTCTGCGGCTGCCATGCACGGATGTTTGATAGGCGCTCTTCGAAGCTGCCTCGTATCAGGGCCGCGATCAAGGGGTCGTCTGCCAGATCATCGAGCGATTCAACATTCGATTGGTCGGAGGCGGCGTTGGACAGCTGCATTTGGCGCGCGCGCCAGTACTCGGCCGGGACTGCGCCTGCGGTGACCGCGCGGTCGAACCAGGGGAGCGCCGATTCCGGTCGGTCTAGGTTCGCAGCGAGCTCACCAATCCATCCGGCGATGTCACCCTCACTGCTCAACCAGGGCGGCGGCGTCTTTGACCAGGATCGGAGTGTCGCTGCCCGGTCGGGCGAATGTTCAAGTTCGTGGATCAACCGGTCAATCGTGTCGCCGTGACGTTGACGAAGCGCCCGGGCATCGTCAGCGAATGGCGGATAGAACCGATCGATGTTGGCTTCCCAAAGCGCATCTCGAGCACTCCCGGTCACCGTGAGTTGGTCGAATCTCTCGTTCATCTCGTCACGAACGACGAGATCCCGGTGAACTTGTTCAGACGCAGCAAAATACCCGCGCTCAAGGATCTTGAACACCTTATTCGGTGAGATCGAGGATTCGGTCGTGCGGTCGCGATGGGCAGCGGAGATCACCACGATGGCGGAAGCGATGGCGTCCGGTCGCCGGGAAGTCATCGCCCGCTTCACATCCGCAGCCCGCAGCAGCTTGCGGAGCTGCCGACGGGAGTAGGGGCGGCCATACTCCTTGAGCTCGTCGTACGCGTGGCGCGCTGCGCGCCTCCGGAAGCTGAGTCGTCGAATGATGCCTTGGACGAATGTCAACGCCTTACCGAGGGCAGTGTCGGCGCCGATCGAGAGGAGGGCGCTTGCAGGATCTGTCACGGCTCTGCGTGCATGACAGAGTCGTCGGCAGCCCCGCTATCGTCTTCGACGTCGTTGTCGTCCACAACGGGAGCGTCGTTCGGTGATGTGGCGTCAACGACAGTGGCGTTGCCAAGCAGCTCAGCATATGTGTGAGTGGCGGCACCGATCGCGGGTATCCCTGTATAGATGTTCATCGCTACCAGAAGGGCAGCTCCGAGCTTGTTGAGCCGCTGAACCGCAGGATGCTTGGCATGCTGCCGTATCGCCTCCGGATCCCTGATCAAAGCGCCAACTACTCGGTCCCATTCGTCGAGCGCTGCTTCGGCGCCGGCGACTTTATAGAGACTGAGTGAAGCGATGATTCGTTGGGCAGCTGTGAGGATCTGGCGTCGAAGGTCGACTGGGAGGTCAGTATCGCTGAGCAGCAGGTCGACGATGCTCCGGGCATGCTCGATGAGCTCGACGCGGCGCTGTTCACCGAGCGTCGGCTGCGGCCCCTGACTAGTAAGAACGAAGCTGCAGGTGCGAAGGGTGGAGAGATGTCCCTCGTGAACGTTGCTCATCATCTGCGAGACCGAAGCACCGGGGCTTGCTGCGAACCCGAGCGCTGCGCGGATAGGATCGAGCGGCTCGAGCAAGACGTCTGCCGGCGGGACGGGATGGGCGATCCGAGCAACAGCATCTGCGATCTGGTTCGGCATGCTGATCACTTCGGCGATCGCGGCGAAGTACTCGACATCGTCGCCGACTGAGATCCCCAAGTAATCGCACCATATCTGGCGCACTGCAACGGTCGAGCCTTGCCGCGAATAGCCCATGGTTTCGTTGAGGAGTGCCCAGAGGCGGCCGGCGGGGTTCGCTTCGTGCGCGTCGGTCATGCCGCCACTCTAGATGAGAGCCGCAAGAGTTCGGCCGGGTAGCACCGAACTCCACCGCTCGAGATCTTGGCGCATTGAAAATCGTTTCGACGTGTCATGCCCCCTCGACTAACATTCGAACAAGCGTTCGAATGGCAGGGAGGCGCAATGGCAACAACCGTCACGGAGCCGGCGGCCGTCTGGGAGCAGAACGGTGCGCCGACTCGACTCGAGTTCCGTGGCGAGCGGTGGCGAGTTACGGGATCCCCAGTGCCCTTGACCAAAGAACCCGATCTACTTCCCGAGGGACTCACCCATCCCCCGTCGCGGCACATCGGCTGGAGGCTGCGCGTCCGATCCGAGGCCGGTTTGTCGCTCACAGTCGATCTGATCCGCGCGGGTGGCGGCTGGGTCGTCGAGCGAGTCGTGCTGTGACCCAGAACCACCGCTACGGCACGCGCCTCGACGAGAACCTGGCTCGAGCTGCACGACTCGACGAAGCACAAGGCACGCCGATCGCGCTGACTACCGAGGAGCTGAACACAACCGGTAGGCGGGTCGAGGCTCAAGAGCCGATCCAAGTCGACGCCTGGATCCGACATCGCGTCATCTACGAAGACCCACGACTTGTGCACGGCGAAGCGGTCGCCTGGACTGATGGTGCAGTGCTCGTTCGATGGCAACGCAACGGCCACAACTGCTACACGTGGGTTTGGGCGAGTGCGGTGCGGCGGCGCAACCGGTGACCCGCGACGGCCCTTGGCGCCGGGAACAATTCCTGCTCGCGTAGCCGACGGGTTAATCGTGCCACCAGACCTTCACCGACGACAGCAGCAAGAGCACGACGAGCACAGGGATCAGCACCGCGGAGGGCACAACGCCGAGCAGGAGCCCGCCCACGATCGTGCCGGCGATCGAACCGGCCGTCATCGCGATCAGGAAGCTCTTGTTCTGCCCGAGGACTTTGAAGCTGTTGTCACGGCTGTACCGGGCGAACGCGACCAGCATCGTCGGGAGCGACACGGCAAGCGAGAGGCTGCCGGCGATCTTGATGTCGGTGCCGAACAGCAGCACGATCGTCGGGATCAGCAGCTCACCACCCGCGACGCCCATCAACGCTGCGACGACGCCGATCGCGGCGCCCGCGAGGACGCCGAGGATGGTGCGCGGAATCGGCGGGATGTTCAACGGTTCCACGACGAAGAAATGAGTGACGAACAGCAGAACCGCGATGAGCACCAGCAGCACGGCGATCACCCTGTACAAGGTCTGGGATCGGAGTTTCGTCGCCCAATGCGCCCCAACCCAGGCGCCGACGAGAGAGCCGGCGAGCAGATTGAGGACGATGTACGCGTACGGCGAGAGCTCTGACATTGGCACGCTCGCGAATCGTGCCGGGATCGCGGTGAGGACGACGAGCAGGCTCATCGCCTTGTTCATGATCACCGCTGGCAGCGCAGCGAACCCGAACAGGCCGATCAGCAACGGTAGCCGGAACTCGGCCCCGCCCAGACCGATCATGCCGCCGAGCACGCCGATCCCGGCACCGCAGAGGAACACCACAACGAGAGACCGAGCCCATCGGTTCGGCGCGGTCGACTCTGACGGCGCAGCGATGCGCTGCTCACTCATGCCTCAAGTATGACCACGCCGCCTCAGCACGCCGAACCCGAGCAGCGCGAGGCTGTCGACTTCCCGATGCGAAGCCCCAACGTGCTGTGCACCTCGCGGCCTTGCGTGACCGCCATCCAACCGATGACGATAGGGGGGCGCGGCAGTCGCCGCAGTAGCTCACAGGACGAAGGAGAACACGATGGCGGGCAAGTTCGAGCTCTACGAGGATGCAGCTGGCAAGTGGCGTTTCCGCCTCAAGGCGGGCAACGGTGAGATCATCGCGTCGTCCGAGGCTTACAACTCGAAAGCATCCGCGGAAGGCGGCATCGAATCGGTCAAGCGCAACGCCCCGGACGCCCCGACCGAAGAGGTCTAGCCCGCTCCCCACGAAATGGCGCGATTTGGCGCCCTTGGTGATGCAGTCATCCGAGATGAGGGGCAGGACAGACCCTGCCCCTCATCTCGTGGCTTGTTCAGCTCCGACGCTGCTAGCCGGCGACCATGCTTCGTCGTTCGAGGAGGATGGTGTCTCGCCAGGCTCCTGCGTGTGGCCCGTAGCTCATGAGGGCGATGCGTTCGCGAACACCGATTCGCCGGAAGCCGAGCCGCTCGTGGAGGGCAAGGCTTGCGACGTTCTCGGGGAAGATCGACGACTGCAGCGTCCAGATGCCGGCAGCTTCAGACCGCTCGATGAAGTGGTCGAGCAACGCTCGCCCGACGCCGAGGCCTCTCACGCCTGCGTCGACGTAGATCGAGTGCTCGGCGACTCCGGCGCACACGGGACGGGATGACACCGGCCCGGCCGCGGCCCATGCGAGGATCACGTCGTCGGCGTCGACGGTCACCCATCGGAGCGCTGCGGGTTTCGAGGCGAAGAACGCGTCGGGGGACCGTGGTTCGGCTTCGAACGCGGTGACCTTTTGGACCACCACTACCGACAGGCCATCACCGCGGCCGGCAGCGGCTGCTCTGCAGCGTTGGATGCTCAGCACTACCTCGCCGGACTGGGCGAGCTTGAAGGCGGTCTCGACGCGGCAGCGGAAGCGGCCTGAGGGCGGTCGCCACTGCGGCACACGCCCCGACGAGAACCTCGCTTGAGCGGTGTGGCCGGTTTTTATACATCGCGCCGTTCATAAGGCACGCCACACGATCTGGAGTGACGAAGAGAACCCAACTGGCATCGATTCAGTGGGCCGCCGAGAGCCATAACGCCTGGACGATGACGGACGGCCCGGTCCGCACGATCCCAGCTGTCAGGGTCAACAAACCGCTGCGGGCGTCCGGGATGCTGGCCAGGATCCCGGGTCGACTTCCTCCGAGAGCGGGCCGGGTCACTCGCCTAGCCGGCGATCGAGCTCCCGCTCGAGAGCGTGCAACAGGGCGGAGCCATGCATCACCTCAAGCACGATGCGCGCGTTGTCAACATCGGCCACGAAGGCCTGCGCGTGCTCTCGGATGAACATCAGGACGTTCAGCAGGTAGTCGGTGGCGAACGACCGCTCGTCGTGGATTCGGTGTGCACGACCGAAGAAGTCGACCCACCAGACCGCCTGGTCGATGACACGCGGATCCAGCATGCCTGGCGTTACGGCATCCGCCCAGATTCTTGCGCGGAACGTTCCAACGAACGACGATGCGCGCTCGTATCGACGGCGTGGCTCGGCTGCACGCACGCCCCGCGCGTACGCAGCACGAACGAGGCCCTCTGAGTCGGCTCCGGCGCGGAGGGCATACGCTCGCACCAGGTCCCACTCCCGCGAGTCCCCATACCTGCTCACGACGACCTCCGCCCGGTCCCTCTCGCTTGCATGGTATTAATAATTACCATGAGTGTGGCGAGCGGCTCACCTGGAATGCGGTTCGACGTCGATTGCGTCGGCCTTCTCGGCGGCGTGCGCGGCCGGTTACCTCAGTTACTTCAAGCGCTCGACATCCTGTCATCGCGTGAAGTCGCGCTCATCGTTCAACTCGGCGATCTCGGCATCCCGTTGCCAGGCGGATCAGCACAGCGCGACCTGGCACGGCTCACAAAGGAGCTCACGCTACGTGGTCAACGCCTCCTGTTCCTGGCAGGCAGCCACGACTGGAAGCCAATGCTGAACGACCACAGCGGGCTCACGCCCGAATGGTCACCGGATGATATTCGATGGCTCTCCTCGCGCGTCGGATTTCTGCCGAATGGCTATCGTGCGTCGTTTGCAAGCGGTCGCACGTTCGCGATACTCGGAGGCGCCGCATCCGTCGACCGTGCCATGCGGACACGCGGCGTCGACTGGTGGCCGGAGGAAGTAGCGACGGAGGGGGAGCTGAAGATGCTCGGCCACGCACACGCAGACGTCCTGTTCGGCCACGACGCGCCCCTAGACCTGCCTGAGATCGACAACGCATTCGCGGCCACTGCCGCGAAATGGACCATGGATGACCTCGAATACGCCTTAGCCGGGCGCGCCCTCTTCCACCGAGGCTTCCTTCAGACCGCCCCGAATCTCTATGTCGGAAGTCACTACGACCGGTTCACTACTGACGCCGTCGGATTCCGCCACGGCCCTACCGGATTCTGGTCGAACATCGCGATCCTCGATGCGCTCAACGGACCCGGATGCTCAATGGCGATTCTGGACACGACCACGCTCGATCTCGAGTTTCTGGATGGCGCAGGACGCGAAGTCCGCCACGACCCCGCGACATCGAAGCTGACGATCGAGAGCACCGGCCAATGGCGCGTGCAGACAGAGTCATCCATTCATCTCCTCGATTTCGACGCCGGCCGTTGGGAGCGTCTCCCCGGACCTAACGCAAATCCCTACCCGGGCAGGAATTCCGGCCGGATCCGCTCACTTGAGAACTTCATCCTCGGCTCCAACGGGTACATCACCACTATCGGAGACGAGTTCTTCGAGTACTACTGGAGCCACACAAGCGTGATCCGGCACATCACCCCTGCTCCCCCAGCGCCATGAAGCCAAGCGACTTCCTCGATCGCCTCGATGCGGCAGACCTTGGTTCGTTCATCGTGACCACCGAGAGCGGCTCGATTTACGAGCTCCAGATAAATGCTGATCACGCCGTTATCGTCCGGCACCCAGCGGTGGATGCGCCGCAGGCAGCGGATGCCAGCCACCTCTACTTCGACGAAGCTCCGATCGAGTGCCATTTCCGCATGATCCAGGTCGGCTACCCAGCAACCTTCGTCTTCACCCGCACGGATCGGGACGATGTATCGGACTACGCCGCCACAATCCGGGCCACCGCCGAGATCCGGTCCATTCGACGGGTCGATCCTGAGGGGCGGGGCAGAGGCAGCTGATGATAATCCCGACTGCTCGCCAATGAACGGGCGATCTCGAACTGGCGCGCTACTCCGAACGGCGCTGCTCTGGCCCGAGCTCCGCCGACGGCCACAGGTCGACTCCAAGAGCGTGCTCGAGGCGGGCCACGATGTACAGGTCCGAGCGCGCCGGATTCTGAATAAGCGTGTGCAGATCAGCGATCTCTACATCAGCGTGCCTGGCGACGTCGGCGAGCGGCACGCTGCCGACTGCGCGGAGAACGTTGTCCCGCAACGTCGACAACTGAGTCTCGACCGAGTGGTCATTGTTATCACCAATCACGTGGATAGGTTAGCCGCCACATTCACCACCGAGAGCAGCGGCGCGCCCGTCGGGCAATCAAGTCCCGAGCGCGCTAGCGCTTCTGGCCAGTCTTCAGCGGAACACCGAGTGCAGTCTCGAGGCGCGCGATTGCATAAAGGTCAGGCCAGGTCGATCCGTTGAGATAGCCGAGGAGGGTCACATGGCTGAGGCCCGCCGACCTGGCAACGGAGCGAATGCTGTCATCACCGATCGCATCACGAAGGCGCAACGCGAATTGGCGAGCAGCTTCGCCCGCTGGATCCGTCGACAGCGTCCCTGGCCAGCCAGGCGCGAGCTCAGCTGGTTGCGGGCGCGGCGTGCGTGACATGGCTCAAGGCTACTGGCGCGAGTGCGACGGATACCGTTGATTCACCGCTCGCCACAAGAGATCACCGGCCGCCAGAGCCGATCACCACGCGCTTGCCGCTGCCCGGGCGATCGGCTGTCTAGCGAAACCACCCCGGGTTGGTTATTCTATCAACCAGCGTGCTGCGGTACCGATGCAGGCATCGGTACCGCTCGCCCGCACTGGCAACAGCGGGAGGCGATGCCAGCATGATGCCAACTTCTCAACCTCGCGCTAGCCCACTCCGGGGCCGTTCCGGCGGCGCAGCTCGGCTTCGACCACATGTCGGACTCGATCAAATCGGTCCGCCCAGAACATGATGTCCGCCAGTTGCATCTGGGTCTTGCCACGAAGCAGCCGGCTCATGCGGTCGTAGCTTCGCCCCGGGAGTGCAGCATCGACAGTTGCGAGATACTGCTCGGTCGTTTCACCACGAGCAAGGATCTCTTCTCTCACGGCGTTCGCCACGAGATGCTGAAGCTGCGCAGCCCTGAGCCGCGGGTCTCCCACTTCGAGACCCTCTGTCGGCACGAAGAGCGCACTCGAACGCCCAAACACCGCCGGCACCGCGCTGAGGGTTCTCGGCTCGAAGGCGAATCCAGTCGTGGCTGGATTTCGGTCTCGGAGCGACTGCTTTCCATACTTCATTGGGAGATTATCCGCCTCTTTAGTTGCCGGTTTCAACTTGGAATCGGTCAGATACCTGCAAAAGCCGATACTAATCAACCAAATCGCGCGGAAGGGGGCAATCTGCCGCCGCACACCTAACCCCGCATGACCATCCCCGCGGCCAACACTTTCACCGACCTCACCCGACTTACCTCCCGCCAGCTTGCGAGCGCCGGGGCCCGACCGGCGCATCTCGTCGCACCTGACCTCGTTTCTCAACACCGCTACGGCAGCACCGTTTCAGCGGAGGTGATTATCGCCGTGGAGAGCTACAAGCCAAAGCGCCCGACCAACGAATGGCAGCGCGTCGCACCGTTCGCGCAAGAACTGGCTGCCCGGTCCACCTCCACTGCGAGCGATGCCGCGCGCATGATGCGAATCCTGAGCCCGTTCCTACTCTGGTGCGTCGCCGAGCAGGGACTCCCGATGGATGCGCAGAGCCTGTTCACTCGGCGAATCATCGATGCCTACATCGGGGAGCTTGAGCTTTCAGACGGCAGTCGAGGAACATACAGGTCCGTCCTCACGTCCGCAGCAGAGCATGTGAATCCGGATGGATTCCAGAAGCGCATGGAACCGATCAAACGCCGCGAGATCGCGGCTCCCTATATCGCGCAGGAGATGGCGCAATTCGAGCTCTGGGCGAACGGCCAGGCTACCGAACTCAAGCGGCGCAAGGCCCGCCTCATGCTCGCGCTGTGCGCGGGCGCCGGCTTGCGACCAGGTGAATTCGACTTGCTCTGCAGCGACGTCACCGTCGACGACCACGGCGTGCTCCTGACCGTGGGTTCCGGAGACTCGCGCCGGAATGTTCCCGTGCTCAGCCGATGGGAGTCGTGGATCACGTCGGAGTTCGAGAAGCTCCCCGCAGACGGACCACTGTGGATGAGCGAAGGACAGAAGCAGAACAAGAGCCTCCTCAACGGCTTCACCGATAGGACGAGCGGAACGGCTCCGAACGGCACCCGACTGCGTACAACGTGGATCATCACCCACCTCGCGACAGGCACTCCGATCAAGGAACTCATGCGTGCAGCAGGGATGGTTCAGTTCAACAACCTGGATCGGTACCTCGTCTACGTCGACGACATCGGCCCTTCCGCATACCGGGGAGCGCTGCGCGGAACGGTGCAGCGTTGACCACATCACAAAAGCACACGGCAGAGCCCACCCAGCGCAGCGGCGCCATGCAGCTCGAGCAGCGAATGCAGGCCGCGTTCGGGAGATCGCTCGAAGACTTCGACCGAGAGACCGCCGTCGAAGCGCTACCGAAGGTGTACGTCGAGCTCGCGTACAAGGTCGTGATGGCTTCGGAAGCGCCTACCATGATCGCCGCGTGGAAGACCGAAGCACGAAGATCGAACGCCGGTGCGAAACCGCTGGTATCGATCGAGGCAGTCCTCGTGCTCTTCGTCGCCCATGCACTTGCGGGAAAGCCACTCACGTACATCGAGTTGGCGAAGTCACTTCGGCATCGACTCCAGCACGATCAGCGAACCACCCTCGGCATCTCCCACAAGCGCGGCACCGACGCACAGTGGTACGACCGAATGTGGGCTGCCGTAAATCGTCTCGTCGCCCTCATCGACCCTTACCCGGGCCCACGCAATGTGAAGCTGAAGGGCGACGCGTGGAGCGGTCACCTCGCGACGACCAAGCGTCCGGATTACGTCGAAAACTCTAAGCGCATGCTCGACCGCTTCGATGACCTCACGAACGGACTGCTTCGCGCCTCGATCGCACTACTCCCCCAAGACGTCTGGCGGCAGTACGACGGAAACATGGTCATCGATGCCACCAAGGTAATCATCCCGGGCACCCCAAACTCGGCTTCAGAGAACGGCAATCGATCAAACCCTGATCCCTTCTCGGGACGCTACCGCAGAGGAGGCAAGCACGACGGCCAGGGCGCATCCACAGACGTTGCTGCATACGAGCTCGAGACGGCCTGCACCATGTGGAACGAGCCCGGCGAGAACGAACGATTCCCCACTCTCGTGACCGCAGTCTCGATGCACCGCCCTGGCAGACTCGTCGGCCACGCGGCACGGCTGATCGACCAGCACAAGAAGCTCGGCTACGACCGGTTCCTACTCGCGGTCGATCGCGCATACAACGGCGAGAAGATCGAGAACTTCCATGTCCCTGCGAGGCTCGCTGGGGCTGAACTCGTGCTGGAGTACAAGAAAACTGATCTTGGTCTCCAAGGCTGGTTCGAGGACCTCATCCTCGTCGATGGCAACTGGTACGTGAACTGGATGCCAGTCGACCTGATCGAGGCCGGTCGACAGTTGCGAATCCTCGAAGACTCGGTCGCCGCCTCCCATGGCGCGCTCACGGTTCTGTCGCACGCGAAGGGCAAGCAAGCACCTCTGGAACAGATCGCCGCTCACGAGAGCCACATCAAAGATTCAGCCGCCCGCTGCATCCAACTCACGAAGCTCATTCAGAACCGCAACCGTTACCGGATGAAGGAACACGGACAGGTGGACAGCGACGGCGCTCAGCGCTTTCGCTACCCCGACCCCGCACGCTCCCTTGTCACACCGACGCCGCTGTCGAATCGCGCTTCGCTCACGATCCCGATGCTCGTTCCCGATCAGGACGCACCGAAGCACCTGACTTCACTGGCGACGAACCCCCTTCGCAAGCCGAAGAAGCGCTCGGCCGACCGACGTAAACCGCAGCCTCTCAAGCACGTGCAGAAATACGCCCACCAGACCCCCGAGTGGAAAAAGTTCATGGGCATGCGCAGCCTCGTCGAAGCTTCCAACCGACTCCTGAAGAAGTCAACAAAGTTCAACATCGAGGACCCGGACCTTAGATCCGGTCGAGGCTACGCGTTCACCTACCTCGCGACCGCGCTCGCGGTCGTCGCAGAGAACGTGCTGCGCATCAAGAGCTTCTTCAAAGCCGACGCCAAACGCCAAGACGCCCCGAAGACCCGAGCACGCCGCCGACTCGACCCACAGGGCAATCCACTTCCGCGGCGCGAACCCGACGAAACCGGCCCACCCCGCTAGAAACAGCCGCGCCGACACCCACACCACCACCGCGTACCGAACGCTTCAGCCTGCCCAAACGGCAGGCTCTTCGTCGTTAACGGGCGTAATCTCTCTCTGGCCGCTGCGCTGGGCCGACATCAGAGCCTCGACCGGGCAAAGAAAAAGAGGCCGTGACCAGATTTCTCTGATCACGACCTCTTCTGCGCAATTTTCCGAAGATCAGATGCTGATTCTCCGATTGCGCCGTGGTTGCGGGGGCAGGATTTGAACCTACGACCTCTGGGTTATGAGCCCAGCGAGCTACCGAACTGCTCCACCCCGCGTCACCGACCGCCTGACGGCAGTCACGCCTCGCAAGATCCCCGGAGGGCTGCTTGCGATGGTCCCTTCAGTCTACTTCACCGTGGGGGTCCGCTCGACCCACCTCCCGAGGCCGAAGCCCCGAGACCGGAGCCCGATCAGCGGAATGCGGGTTCGCCTGACCCGACCAGATGTCCCGATCCGGTCGACAGCGACCGCAGGCGTTCAGTACGTTCGTCGGATTCGCCCGCCCTTCTCCCCAGACCGGTACGGGCGCGTGCCGCGCAAATGCGGCAATCGGCTGGTCCCGCGGCTCGCAGATGCGACGCGGGGCCAGTTGCCCGCCGAATCGAGACGCCGTCTCGCGGCTGAACGGGAATCCCGTTAACGCAGAAGTCCCGGTCTCTTTCGAGACCGGGACTGCTTCGTGCGTTCTGACGAACACCTTGGTTGCGGGGGCAGGATTTGAACCTACGACCTCTGGGTTATGAGCCCAGCGAGCTACCGAACTGCTCCACCCCGCGGCACAAGAAGAAACACTATCACGACATTTCGGCCCCGTCGAATCGAGCCGGCGAGCGCGACGGCGGCCCGCGGCATCCACTCTCGCGCTCTCGAGAGGTGTGCAGATCTTGCACACCTCGCGCGAATCGCTGGAGGAATCCTCAATGATCTCGCCGAACGACGCAGCCGATCCCCCATTCTTTGTTAGGACTCTTTCCAAACTCGATCGCGCCTTGCTACGTTCACCGCAACCGTTCACCCAGCACGGCCCCGACGACGATCGATGAGGATTCAATGTCACCACGCCAACTGCTCCGCGGAGCGGCCATCGCGGCCGCCGCCACCGCTCTCGTCGCCGCTTCGGCGGTCTCCCCCGCACTCGCGCACGGCAACGGCCATGGCAACGGAAACCACGGCGGCCATGGCAACTCGCATGGCAACCACGGCCACGCCGACTCGGCCGGCCCGACCGACATCAACGGCTACCGCTCCGTCGGCTACCTCATGTCCGACACCCCGGTCACCCGCGACTACCAGATCGAAGACCTGCTTCGCACGGGCGCGATCGAGGACGTCACGCACATCAACTACGCCTTCGGCAACGTCACGACGAAGCTGAAGTGCGAGATCACGGATGTCCCGGGCGAGGGCGATGCCCAGAACGACTACCTGCGCCTCGTGTCGGCCGCCGACTCGGTCGACGGCAAGAAGGACAAGGCCAACAAGCACCAGCGCCTCGCCGGCAACTTCAACCAGCTGAAGAAGCTCAAGGAGGTCAGCCCCGACACGAAGGTGCTCATCTCGCTCGGCGGCTGGACCTGGTCGGACAACTTCTCGGAGGCGGCATCCACCCCCGAGAGTCGCGCCGCACTCGTCTCCTCATGCATCGACGTCTACCTCAAGGGCAACCTGCCGAAGGTCGGCGACCTCGGCGGCCCCGGCGCTGCGGCCGGCATCTTCGACGGCATCGACGTCGACTGGGAGTGGCCGGTCAACGGCGGCGAGACGGCGAATGCGAAGCCTGAAGACAAGGAGAACTTCCTCGCCCTCATGGAGGAGTTCCGCGCGCAGCTCGACGCGTACGGCGCCGTGACCGGTGAGGACTACCTGCTCACCGCGTTCGGCCCCGCCGGCGGCTGGAACACGAACGCGGGCGGATGGAACACCGCACGGCTCTTCGCCGCGATCGACTGGCTGAACGTGCAGGGCTACGACTACGCCGGCGGATGGACCGGCAACACCGGCCACCAGGGCAACCTGCACCCCGACGGCGCCAACAACTGGGGCCTCGCGATCGACAACGCCATCGCGCTCTACACCGCCGGCGGTGCGCGCCCCGACCAGTTGAACGTCGGCCTCGCGGCCTACGGGCAGGGCTGGACCGGCGTGACGGTCGGCGACCGCGCCGGGTGGACCCCCGACCCCGCGGTCACCTCGATCGGCACGAAGCCGTACTACGAGATCCGCGACATCGGCGAGGGCTACTTCGACCCCGCACTCGGCGCCTCGTGGCGCTTCGATGCGGCGAGCGGCCAGTGGTGGAGCCTCGACGACCCGAGCTCCGTCACGGCGAAGGCCGAATGGCTCGCGCAGCAGGGCTACGGCGGCGCGATGTGGTGGGACCTCTCGGGCGACTACCGCAACGAGCTCGGCGACGCGCTCGGCCACGCGCTCCGCTCGGCGGACGAGGGTCCGCTCGACTGATCACCCCGAGAACGGCGGATGCCTCGGAGCGGACTCGCTCCGAGGCATCCGTGCTGATCGGGCCCGGAGCCTCGATTCGAGCGTCGCGTTACTCGACGGACGGAGTGCTCGGCACCGCGACGAGCTCGTACGAGAGCGGCAGCCACTGCTCGGCCGGCCAGCCGTACATGCCGTCGCCGACGTCGACCGTCGCCGGGAAGATGCGCCACGGCACGCGGTAGTGCTCGGTGAACGTGTCGACGTCGAGGCCGGCGCCGCGCAGCGCGGCGAAGATCTCACCGAGCGGATGCATCCACTCCCACGTGCGCGCGTTGGCGAGCGCCGCCTCGGGGTCGGCGTAGTCGCTCGGGTCGTCGATGATGTCGGGCGACTCGCTCGAGTACGGGTAGGCGAACGCCGGCAGGCCGCCGGGCCCGCTGTCGCCGTCGAACACGAATGCGGCGGGGTGCCCGTCTGCGAAGAGGAAGCGACCGCCGGGCTTCACGAACCACGACACGATGCGCGCCCACTCCGCGACATCCGGAAGCCAGCCGATCGTGCCCCACGAGGTGAAGACGAGGTCGAACGACTCGGGCTCGGGCAGCATGTGGCGGGCGTCGTAGACGTTCGCCTCGATGAATCGGGCCTGATGCGAGAGACCGAGTTCTTCGGCCATGCGACGCGCCTCGGCAACCGCCTGCGACGAGAAGTCGATGCCGACGACCGTGGCGCCGAGGTTCGCGAGCGACAGCGTGTCGGAGCCGAAGTGGCACTGCAGGTGCAGCACCCGCACCCCCTCGAGCCCGTCGGGGTAGAGGCGGGTGATCGCCTCGCGCACGATCGGGTCGAGCACGTCGCCGCCCTCGCGAAGCCGCGAGCGGTCGTACATCTCCGACGCGACGTGCACCGCGACGCGTTCCTCCCAGTTCGCGAGGTTGTCGTCGAGCCACTCTCCCCCGCGCAGGTCGACGGTCACGTCACCCCTCCTTGGTGGCTTCGAGCAGCTTTGCGATGATCTCGGCGAGCTGTGCATCGGCGGCGCCGTATGCGGCCCAGTCGCCCTCGGCGAGGGCGGCCTGCTTGTTCTTCAGCGCCTGCGACGCCTGGTTGAGCAGTGCCTGCACCTCGTCGCTCGGGGCCACCGGGGTCTCCCCGCCGTCGCCGCCCTCTTCAGGCGCGGGCGTGGCGCCCGGATCGACCTCGTTGTCACCGGCGTCGGCGCCGGAGTCGCCGCCGAAGAGCACATCGAGCGCGAGGTCGAGCGTGTCCTGGAAGGCGATCTGGTCGCCGAAGGCGACGAGCACCTTCTGCAGCAGCGGATAGCTCGTGCTGCCGGTCGACTCGACGTAGACGGGTTGCACGTAGAGCAGGCCGCCGCCGACGGGCACGGTGAGCAGGTTGCCGTTGATCACGTTCGACTGGCCCTGCTTCAGCAGGTTCAGCGATTGCGACACGGTCGGGTCGGAGTTGAACTTGGCCTGCACCTGGCCGGGGCCCGGCACGTTGTCGTCTTCGGGCAGGGTCAGCAGCCTGAGCTTGCCGTAGCCGTCGGCGCGCTCTCCGTCGGTCGCGCCGGCATCGGCGTCGACCGCGAGGTAGCCGCGCAGCACGTTGCGACTCTGCTCACCGCGGGCCTCGGGAATGAACGTCGAGTAGAGCGAGTAGCTCGGCTCGTCCTGACCGGGCATCTGCATCGTCAGGTAGTACGGCGGCTGCAGCAGCGTGCTGCCGGCATCGGCCGTCGGGTCCTTCGGCGTCGTCCAGGCGTCTTCACGCGAGTAGAACGGGATCGCATCGGTCACGTGGTAGCGGCCGAGCACCTCGCGCTGCACCTTGAACAGGTCGGAGGGGTAGCGCACGTGGCTCATCAGGTCGCCCGACATCTTGCTCATCGGCTCGACCGTGGTCGGGAAGACCTTCTGCCAGGTCTGGAGGATCGGGTCCTCCTCATCCCAGGCGTAGAGCGTCACCGTGCCGTCGTAGGCGTCGACCGTGGCCTTCACCGAGTTGCGGATGTAGTTGACCTCGTCGAAGGCGAGCGTCGGCGCCTGGGTCTCGCTGTCGGCGATCGCCTCGCTCATGCTGACCTTGTTGGAGTACGGGTACTGGTCGGAGAGCGTGTAGCCGTCGACGACCCAGACGATCTTGCCGTCGACGACCGACGGGTAGGTGTCGGAGTCGAGCGTCAGGTACGGGGCGACCTTCTGCACGCGCTGCACGGGGTCGCGGTCGTAGAGGATCTGCGAGTCGGTCGTGACCTGGTCGGAGAGGAAGATCTGCTCGGACTGGAACTTCAGCGCGTAGACGAGCTTCGTGAAGGCGTTGTCGAGCTTCGGGCCGCCATCGCCCTCGAACGTCGTCTGCGTCTGGTCGGCGCCCTCGGAACCCGAGGGGTAGTCGAGCTCGATCGGCTTCGCATCCTTCGGCGCGCCGACGATCGAGTACTGCGGCGAGGACTCGCCGAAGTACACGCGCGGCTGGAAGTCGCCGAGCACGCCCGACGACGGGATGCCCGACTGCAGGAACACCGGCTGGCCGTCGACGGAGCGCTGGTTGCCGGCGGCCGCGACGAGGCCGTAGCCGTGCGTGTAGACGAGGTGCGAGTTGAACCACGTCTCGGCGTCGCCGAGACCCGAGAGGTTCACGTCGCGCACCGCGACGACGGTGTCTTGGGAGGTGCCGTCGATCTCGTAGCGGTCGACATCGAGCGCCGACGGGAACTGGTAGTACTGGCGGAACTGCTCGAGCTGCTGGAACGCGGGGCCGATCACGAGCGGGTCCATGAGGCGGATGCTCGCCGTGGTCGCGGCGTCGGCGCGCAGCGCGCCGGGCTCGGCGTCGGTCTTCGCCTCGAACGGGATCTCCTCGACGTCGGCGATGCCGTACGCATCCCGCGTGAGGTCGATGTTGCGCTGGATGTAGGGCTCTTCGAGCGAACGTGCGCTCGGGTCGACCTGGAAGCGCTGGATGACCCACGGGTAGAGCGATCCGATGAGCAGGCTCGAGACGACGAGCAGGGCCGTGCCGACGAGCGGCAGGCGCCAACGCCCGATGATCGCGGTGATGAAGAAGAGCACCGCGACGACGGCCGCGATCGCCGCGAGGATGCCTCGGCCGGGGATCGTGGCGTTGACGTCGGTGTACGAGGCACCCGTGATGAGCGAGCCCGTCTCGGTCACCGTCGCATACTGGTCGAGCCAGATGCTCACCGCCTGCAGCAGCAGGTAGATGCCTGCGGTCACGGCGATCTGGATGCGCGCCGACTTCGAGATGACGATCTCACGGCCGCTCACCCGGAGGGCGCCGTAGAGGTAGTTCGTCGCGATCACGAGCAGCAACGACAGCAGCACGACGGCCGAGGCGAAGCCGACGAGCGAGCGGTAGAACGGGAGCTCGAACACGTAGAAGCCGACGTCGAACCCGAACTGCGGGTCGGTCGTGCCGAAGGGCGTGCGGTTCAGCCACGCGAGCGTGCCCTCCCAGCGGGTCGAAGCCGAGACGCCCGCGAAGATGCCGAGCACCACGGGGATGCCGTACATCGCGAGGCGGCGCAGCGGCTCGAAGACCTCCTGGTACCGGTCGAGCTGCGAGTTCAGCTTCGCGTAGACCGGGCGCGAACGGTAGGCGATCTGGATGGATCCCCACACGGGCAGCGCCATGGCCACGAAGCCGATGAGGAAGAGCACGATGCGTGCGATCCACTCGGTGGTGAGCACCGAGAGGAAGCCGAGCTGGTCGTACCAGAGCACATCGGCGTAGATGCCGGCGAAGGCGAAGAACGCGATGACGAGCACGGCGACGACGCCGATCGTGATCGCGATCGGAGCGCGCCTGCGCTGGACCCTCGGTTCTTGCGACTGTGCTGACACTCTCGGCCTCGTGTTCGGTCGGGATGGGATCGGGATTCCATCCTAGAGTTGCGTTCCTTGGAATCGCCTGTTCAGGCGGGACAAGAGGGGTAGGACCCCGTCACGTCGCCGTCGGCGACGTCTTCGACGATCGATCGGGCCTGGTCGAGCGTCTCCACGGCGAAGACGGTGACGCCGTCGGGCACGTTGCCGGCCACCTCGTCGCAGTTCGACTCGGGTGCCAGGAACCAGTCGGCGCCGGCGCGTTCGGCGCCCCAGAGCTTCTGGCGGATGCCGCCGATCGGCCCGACGCGGCCGGCCGAGTCGATCGTGCCCGTGCCGGCGATGATCTCGCCGCCCGTCATGGGGCCGGGCGTGAGCTTGTCGACGATGCCGAGCGCGAACATCATGCCGGCGCTCGGACCGCCGACGTCGTCGAGCTGCAGCTCGACGTCGATCGGGAACTCGTAGACCATGCGCACGCCGACGCCGAGCACGGCTCGACCGTCGCGCTCGGTGGGAGTCACCTCGACAGTGAGCGGCTCGCCGTCGCGGACGATCTCGAGCTCCGCCGGTTCGTCGGCACCGTGCTCCTGCACCGCCGTCTGCAGTTCGTTGATCGAGTGCACCGCCGTGCCGTCGAGCGAGACGATGACGTCGCCCTCTTCGAGGATGCCATCGGCCGGCGAGTCCTCGAGGAGCCCGGCGACGGTCACCTCGCGCGGGAAGTCGTAGCCGAGCTCGACGAGGGCCGCGGCGATCGCGTCCTGCTGCGAGTCGACCATGGCGGCCTGGTTCTGGGCGTCGCGGTCTTCGCTGCTGATGCCGGGCGGGAAGATCGCCTCGACCGGGATGACCGAGCGCGTGCGATCGAACCACGCGGCGATGACCTCGAGCCAGTTCGGCGTCTGGCCCGGTCGACCGACGACCGAGACCGTCAACAGGTTGAGCTCGCCGTCGGTGGGGTACGTGGTCTCGTCGGGGATCGCGATGAGCGGGACTTCTTCGTCGTCGCCGTTCTCGGCGACGCCGAGGGTGTCGTACACGGGGCCCGGCTGCTCGATCACGTACGGCGAGGGGATGAACGCGAAGACGACCCCGATCACGATCGCGACCGTGAGGGCGCTCCATCCGATGCGCTCGCGCAGGGGGCGCCGCCCCGTGTTCGGATCGGACGTCCAACGGGACTCCTCCGACTGTGGGGTCTCGTCGTCGAAGATGCTCAACCGACATCCTTCCGGGCGGTGTTCGAACTCGCGTGCCGGCCCTGTTCGCGAAGGGCGGACACCCGGAACGCCCAGCCTAGGCCATTTCCCAGACACTCGGCCGTGCCCCCGCGTTACGGTTGAACCAGACGCGACTGGGAGGTGGCCGAAGTGGCCGATCGGCATGATGAGCCCGACGACCGGAGCCCCGAAGACGAGTTCCGCGAAATGCTCCGGGAGATGCTCTCCGGCGGAGGCGCCGGCGGCATCGATCCGTCGAGCCTGGCAGGAGCAGCCGGACTGCCCAACGACCCGGCGAGCCTCGCTGCACTGTTCTCGCAGTTGCAGCAGGCGATGAACAAGGCCGACGACGGCATCGACTGGAGCGTCGCCGTGCGTCAGGGCGAGGAGCGCGCCGCGATCGGCCAGCGCCAGATCGCCGACGACGAGCGAGCGCGCTTCGACCAGGCCTTCCAGGTCGCCTCGCTGTGGCTCGACGAGGCCGTCGACTTCGGCGCGCTGCCGACCACACCCGAGCTGTTGACGCGGCGAGCGTGGGTCGCGGCCACGATGCCGATCTGGTCGCAGCTGGCCGAGCCCGTCGCCCTCTCCATCTCCGACGCGCTCACCCGTGTCATGAGCGAGCAGGCTCCCGAAGAGATGCGCTCGATGATCGAGGGTGCGAGCCGCATGATGCGCGGCATCGGCGGGGCGCTCTTCGCGATGCAGCTGGGGCAGGTCGTCGGCCAGCTCGCGACCGAGGTGGTCTCCGGCGGCGACGTCGGAATCCCGCTTCTCGATGACGGTCGCGCCGCGATCCTGCCGCAGAACGTCGCGGAGTTCGGCAACGACCTCGACATCCCGACCGACCAGATCGAGCTCTACCTCGCGGTGCGCGAACTCGCGCACGCGCGCCTGTTCCGGCACGCGCGCTGGCTGCGGCTCCACCTCATCACGGCGATCACGGCGTTCGCGCAGGGCATCGACATCGACACCGAGCGACTCGAAGAGCTCGCAGAGGGCTTCGACCCGTCGAACACCGAAGACCTCCGCAACGCCGTCGTCAACGGCGCCCTCATCCGCGCCAAGAGCGAGTCGCAGCAGGCGGCGCTCGCCCGCCTCGAGACGATGCTCGCGCTCGTCGAGGGCTGGGTCGACGCGGCGACGGCCGACGCCACCGCTCGACTGCCGAAGTCCGTCGCGATCGCGGAGACCATCCGTCGTCGCCGCGCCTCCGGCGGCCCGGCGGAGTCGGCCTTCGCGACCCTCGTCGGCCTCGAGCTGCGGCCCCGTCGGCTTCGCGAGGCGACCGCCATGTGGCGCGCGGTGACCGATGCGGTCGGCGTCGAGGCGCGCGATGCGCTCTGGTCGCACCCCGATCTGCTGCCGACCTCCGAAGACCTCGACGATCCGGCACGGCTCGTGGCCCGGCTCACGGGCACCGACACCGCCGAGGCGGAGGCCGACGACGAGTTCGACCAGGCGCTCGAGCAGCTGCTCCGCGGCGAGACGCCCGCGGCCCCCGGCGAAGACGGCGAAGACCCCGCGAGCTGACCCGGCGCGCCTGGTGCTGGAGCGGCCCGCCCTGTGGAGGGATTCCGCGGCCCGCTGAGCGATTCCGGCATGCTCTCGGCATGTCACCGCGCATCGATCCGGTCCTGCCCATCGTCTGGCGCTCCCCCACCGAGCTGCAGCTCGGGGCGACCCCGCGCGTCGTCGTGCGCGATCCGGGCGAACTCGAGACCGGGCTGCTGTCCGCACTCCGGCACGGCGCCTCGGCGTCGACCCTCGAGACCATCGGCACGGCCCTCGGCGGAACTCGCGAGACCGTGCAGGCATTCCTCGAGCTGGTCGCCCCGGCGTTCGAACCTGACGGCACCGACCGAGCGGATGCCGCGGCATCCGCCCGGCCGCGACGCGTCGCCGTCGACGCACCGCGCGCGTTCGGCGACCGCCTCGGCGAACACCTCGCGATGCTCGGCTGCGAACCGGTGGCAGCCGCCGACGCCGACGTCGAGGGCACGGCGCTCGCGGTCGTCGCGGCGACCTGGGTCGTCTCACCCGCACGGCACCTGCAGTGGCTGCGAGCGGATGTGCCGCACCTCGCGGTCGTGTTCGACGACGAGGGCACGCGCGTCGGCCCGCTCATCGAACCCGGCGACGGACCGTGCCTGCGCTGCCTCGAGCTGACCCGGCGCGACGGCGACCCCGCCTGGCCGGTGATCGCCGCCCAGCTCGCGGGTCGCCCGGCCGCGAGCTGCACGCCGAGAGCCGTGCACGACGCCGCCGCGCTCGTGGCGGCGTTCGTCGACGACCGGCTCACCCGGTCGTACAACCCCCTGCGCGGCGCCTCGATCAGGCTCGGGCGTCAGGGCGCGATCGCGCCGCCGACCCGGCACCCGTGGCACCCCGAGTGCGGGTGCCGAGCTCCTGCAGGAAGCGCGACGGCTCCCGTTCCCCTCGATAGCCGCCGCCCTGACGCGGCCAGCTCAACTCGAGGCGCCGCCGTGCCCGCGTGATGCCGACGTAGAGCAGTCGCCGCTCCTCGTCGATCGCGTCGAAGCTCTTCGCGTATGCGATCGGGAGCATGCCCTCGGTGAGCCCCACGATGTGCACCTGGTCCCACTCGAGGCCCTTGGCCGAGTGCATGGTCGCGAGTGTCACTGCAGCGACCGTCGGCTCGTGCTGGGCCTCCGCCCTGGCACGCAATTCGTCGGCGAACGCGCGGAACGTCGTGCCGGGGGGTGCGTCGTCGACGAGTCGGGCGATCGCGTTCAGCGACTCCCAGCGCGCACGCACGGCACCGGGGCCGTCGGGCGCCTGCGCGCTCCACCCGAGCGCGCGCAGCACGTCGCTGACCGACTTGAAGAGCGGTTCGCCCGCGACCGTGAGCGCGGCCGCGCGCAGGGCGTGCACCGCCTCGCGCACCTCGGGCTGATCGAAGAAGCGCGAGGCACCGCGCACCCGCGAGGCCACTCCGACCTCGTCGAGCGCCCGCTCGAGGATCGCCGTCTGCGAGTTGACGCGCATCAGCACCGCGATGGACTCGGGCGCCGCGCCGGCGTCGATGCTCGCGCGGATCCGGGTCGCGACGCCGCGCGCCTCGGCGAGGTCGTCGGCGTACTCGGTGATCGAGGGCTCGGCGTTCGGCTTCTGCACGCCCGCCGACTTCGCGCCGGCCGGCGAGGTCGTCGCGCCCTGCGGCACCCGCACCGCGGCATCCGCGTCGGGCTGCACGGTGACCGCCTCGAGCCGCAGCGCGCCCGCGCGCCCCCGCATGAGACGGTTGGCCGTGTCGACGATCTCGGTCGTCGAACGGTAGTTGCGCTCGAGCCGCACGACCGTCGCGCCCTCGTACCGGCGCTCGAAGTCGAGCAGGTAGTCGGCGCTCGCGCCGGCGAACGAGTAGATGGTCTGGCTGGCGTCGCCCACGACGCAGAGATCGCGGCGACCGCCGAGCCAGAGGTCGAGCAGTTGCTGCTGGGCGGGCGAGACGTCTTGGTACTCGTCGACGATGAAGTGTCGATAGCTCTCGCGCACGTGCATGGCGACGGATGCCTCGGACTCGATCATGCCGGCCATGGCGAGCAGCACGTCCTCGAAGTCGAGCATGCGCCGCTCGTCCTTCAGCGACTCGTACGCGTCGACGACCGCGAGGAACTGCTCGGCCGTGAGATTGCCCGGTGCACCGCGCGTGGCGAGGCGCGTGGCGTAGCTCTCAGGCCCCGCGCCCGAGACCTTTCGCCACTCGATCTCGGCCGCGACATCGCGCAGGGTCGCCGTGTCGACCCGCACCCGGGCGCGTTCGGCGGCCTGCCCGAGCAGTCGGCCCTTGAACTCGAGCACCCGCGGCGCTCCGCCGCCGACGACGATCGGCCAGAAGTGATTGAGCTGTGCGAGCGCTGCCGCGTGGAAGGTGCGCGCCTGAACGGCACCCGCGCCGAGCGCCCTGAGCCGCGCCCGCAGCTCGGCAGCAGACCGCGACGTGAAGGTGAGCGCCATCACCCGTGCGGGATCGTACGTGCCCGACGCCACCCCGTACGCGATGCGGTGGGTGATCGCGCGAGTCTTGCCGGTCCCCGCGCCCGCGAGCACGCAGACCGGCCCGAGCAGCGCCTCGGCGGCGACGCGCTGCTCGTCGTCGAGTGCATCGAGCAGGGGGTCGGAGGCGGTCACGACGTCGACCATGCGAGGCCGGCCCCCTCGGCGTCGAGCGGGCCGCCGTACCAGCGCTCGAGCAGCCACCGCGCGATCGAGATGCCGCCCGGCAGGCCGATCTCGGCCTGCGCCGCCGCGATCTCGGCGCGCGAGAACCAGCGGAGTTCGAGGATCTCCTCGCCGTCGGGCACCGCTGATGCCGGCGAGGCCGTGGCCGCGATGCGAGCCGTGAATCCGAGCATGAGGCTCGCGGGGAACGGCCACGGCTGCGACGCGACGTAGTCGACCCGGTCGACGAGGACCCCCGCCTCTTCTTCGATCTCGCGCACGACGGCGGCCTCGAGCGCCTCGCCGGGCTCGACGAAGCCGGCGAGCAGCGAGAAGCGGTGCTGCGCCCAGAGCGCGTTCGATCCGAGCAGCACGCGGTCGTCGTCGTCGGTGACGAGCACGATGACGGCGGGGTCGGTGCGTGGGAAGTGCAGGCTGTCGTCGACGGTGCAACGGCGCGCCCACCCTGCCTGCACGGGAACCGTCGGGGCACCGCAGCGCGGGCAGCGCCCGTGACGCTCGTGCCAGTTCGCGAGGGCGACGGCCTCGACGAGGAGGGTCGCGTCGCGATCGCCCAGTACGGCCGCCGCCTCGCGGAGCCCCTGCCACCTGGCTGCTTCCGGCTCGATCGCCGCCGCGGCATCCGCATCGAAGACCCGCAGTTCGAAGCGGGAGCCGTCGGCCCGACCGAGATAGCAGCGCAGCACCGGTTCGGGCAGCCCCTGCGGGTGCGTCAGCTGCAGCGCCGGGGCGGAGCCGTCGATGCGCTCGGCGATCAACGCCTGCCCCCGGTGCACCGCGACGACGCGCGTCTCGGGGTCGGCGTCGAGCGACGTCTCGAGCCCGGGATCGGCGCGCGACGCGGCATCCCGGTCGATCGTCGAACGCGCGAACACCGGCGATGTCGGATCGTTCACGTACCACCCCTCGATGCCCGGGTCGGAGTCGGAGTCGGCCGGAAGGCGTGGCGGTCGCCCGCAGCCGCGAGTTGCCTGCTTAAGCTGAATGCCATGGCCAGACCTCCTCTCACTCTAGCCGCGTTGGCCACGGCGGCGGTGCCCGGACTCGAGGTGCGAGCCGTGCGTGCGCACTCCCGCAAGAGCCACGGCGCCTTCGACGCGGTCCTGCTGCGCAGCACCGACAACCGCATGCTCGTGCTGCGCGTGCCCCGCTCCCAGGCCGCCGAATCCGAGCAGTCCGCCGATCTCGTGGCGCTCCGCGCACTCACGGCCGGCATCCGCTCCCGCCTGCCGTTCGCCATGCCCGAATTCGTCGGCCAGGCACCCGTCGACGGCACGCGGGCCGTCGTCACGACCTTCCTTCCCGGCGCCGTGCGCTCCGCCGACGAGCTCACCGAACATGACGGCATCGCGACCTCGGTCGGCCTCGCCCTCGCCGCAGTGCACGCACTGCCGACCGGATTCATCGCCGACGCCGGGCTTACGCGCCAGACCGCCGACGAGTCGCACGACGCCGTCGTCGAGCTCATCGACCGTGCCGCCGACACCGGCCACCTGCCCGCGGCCCTGCTCCGGCGCTGGGAGGAGGCGACCGACGACGCCGCGCTCTGGCGGTTCCGCCCGACCGTCGTCAACGGCGCACTCGCCGCCGATTCGCTGCTCGTCGACGGCGATGCCGTGACCGGCCTGGTCGGCTGGTCGGCGCTCGCCCAGGGCGATCCCGCGCGCGACCTGCACTGGCTGCTCACCTCGCGCGGTGCGGCCGCCGAACGCGCACTCGACGCCTACTTCGGTGCGCGGTCCGGTGAAGCCGACGGTCACCTGCCGCAGCGCGCGCTGCTCTACGGCGAGCTCGAACTCGCGCGGTGGCTGCTGCACGGCGTCGAGGTGCGCGACGACGCGATCATCGCCGACGCCGTCGGGCTGCTCGACGGGCTGGTCGAGAGCGTGCACGACCGCTCGAGTGAGCCGCTCTCCCCCGAGACCGGGCCCATCCTCACGGTGGGTGATGTCGAACGCCTGCTCGACGAGACGCCGCGCGACGGCCTGCCGCGCGAGGCCGGGGCGAGCCTGCTCACCGACAGCTACGACTTCTCCGATCTCGAACGCCGTGAGGCCGGCGAACGCGACACGGCGCCGTTCGATGCGACCGCGCCGATTCCGCTCGACCTCTCGGACTGGGGCGACGCATCGCCCGCGCCCGCTGAGACGGCCGAGGGTCAGCGCGACGCCGCCGCCGGTTCGGATGCCGCCACCGACGCCCAGGCGCGCCGCAACGCCGCCTCGTCGTAGATGGCGTCGGGCCTGATGATCTGGTCGTCTTCGACGAAGTAGAAGACGGCGTCGATCGTGTCGGGCTCGACGCCCGCCCAGTTCGCGTACGCGAGCCGGTAGAGCGCGAGCTGCGTCTGCTTCAGTTCGAGGTCGCGCGCATCGCGCGGTGCCTTGCCGGTCTTCCAGTCGACCACCTGGTGGCGGATGCCGCGTCGCCCGAGTTCGCTCGACGGGTCGACGTCGAACACGGCATCGAGCTTGCAGACGAAGACGTTGTCGCCGATCGGCAGGTGCAGCTCGATCTCGACGGCCGAGGGCTTGCGGCCACCCCACTCCGAGGCCTCGAAGGTGGCCTGCAACGCCCGCAGCCGCTCGGCGGTTGGATCGGCGACCCGCTCGTCGATCGGGATGTCGAGTTCGGCGTACGCCTCGAGGCCGTCGAGCGCATCGATGGCGGCGGCCTCGAGCTCACCGGTCGACCGCTGCTCGACCCACTGGTGGAACAGGGTACCGATGCGCGTCGCCCGATAGGGCCGCTGCGGCATCGGTCGGCGCAGCTGAGCGGCGACCGCCGCCGGGTCGTCGACGTAGTCCTTGAATCGCGACGCCGGGACGCGCACGGGCACCTCGGCGGTCGCCGGCCCTTCGGCACGACGGCGGCGCTCCTCGAGCAGCAACCGGATGCGGTCGGCGAGCACGGGCCCGATGCCCTCGCCGCTCGGTCGTGCGGCAGCGGCTCGCACGGCATCGGCCGCCGCGGTGACCGCGTGGTGTCGCACGCCGAGCGGGTCGAGCGGCCAGCGCACGCGTTCGGTCGAACCGGCCCGAGGGTTCTCGTCGTGCTCGGAGGCTCCGGGCAGCACGCCGGCGTCGAGCACTCCAGCGGTCACGAGTTCGTGAAGGAACGGGCTCGGCTTGCGCGACGCCTTCTGGCTCGCCCACCACGATCCCGTCAGCAGCAGGTCGCTGCGCGTGCGAGTGAGCGCCACGTAGGCGAGGCGCCGCTCCTCTTCGGCATGACGCTGCTTGTTCTCTTCGGCGAAGTCGCCGACCGCACGGTCGAAGTCGGCCTGGCTCTGCACTCCCCGCCACTGCAGTTCGGGCAGCTCGTCGGCATCGCCCTTGAACTCGTTGGGCAGCTCGCCGAACGAGAGCCAGCCCTTCGAGGAGCGCGGCTTCGACGGCACCTCGTCGTCGACCATGCGCGGGATCGCCACGACGTCCCATTCGAGCCCCTTCGATCCGTGGATCGAGAGCACCTGCACGGCACCGGGCTCGGGTTCGTCTTGACGCGGCGCGAGCCGGTCGCGCTGCTCGGCCTCGGTGAGCCAGCCGAGGAATGCGCCGAGCGTGGCGTGCTCGGAGACCTCGGCGAAGCCCGCGAGCAGCTCATCGAACGCCTCGAGGCTCGGCGCCCCGAGCGGCTGGCCCGAGTTCGCGGCGACCTCGATGTCGAGCAGCAGCTCTTGCTGCACGAGGCTGACGAAGTCGACGAGCCCGAGCCCGGCGCGGCGGCGGAGCGACTGCAGCTGCGCGCCGGCACGCCGCATGCGGGCGAGGCCGACCTCGCTGAATGCGGCGAGTGCCGAGTGGGAGTCGGGAGCGACGAGCAGGAAGTCGAGGGCGTCGACGATCGAGGGCGACTCGTCGGGCGCGATCGACGCGCGAAGCCCTGCGCGGACCTCGTCGCCGAGGCGCCGCGTCGACAGGTCGCGATCTGCGAGCCACTTCGCGAGCGAGTGGAGTGCGGCGAGGTCGGCCGGGCCGATGCGCCAGCGCGCGCCGCCGAGCACCCGCACGAGTTCGGAGCCGGCCGTGGGATCGTTCAGCACCCGCAGCACGCACACCAAGTCGGCGATGACCGGTTGGTCGAGCAGCCCCGCCATGCCGAGCACGTGCACGGGAACGCCGCGGGCGCGCAGGGCCGCGGTGAAGATGCCGACGTTCGCGAACGTGCGGCAGAGCAGCGCCCCGCTTCGCGCACCCGATTCGGGCGCTGCACCGCGGCCCGACCGACCCAGGCGCTCGGCGAACCACGAGGCCACGAGGTCGGCCTCCTGCTCGATCGTCTCGGCCCAGGCCGCCTCGAGCCGGCCGGCCTGCGCGAACGGCGATGCTCCGAGCGGCGCCTTCGGAATCCCTGCGTCGAGCGGAAGGATCAGCGTGTTGGCCCCTTCGAGCACGATCTTCGGGTTGCGCCAGCTCGTCGAGAGGTCGTAGACGGCAGCCTCGCCCCCGGGCGCGAAGTCACGACCGAAGCGCGCGAGGTTCGCAGCACTCGCGCCGCGCCATCCGTAGATCGACTGGTCGGGGTCGCCGACCGCCATGACCGACTGCTCGCCGAACAGAGCCGAGAGCAGTCGCGTCTGCACGACGCTCGTGTCTTGATACTCGTCGAGCAGCACGGTGCGGTAGCGCTCGCGGTGCGCGGCGACGACCTCGGGATGCCGCTCGCAGATCGCGAGGGCGAGGGCGACCTGGTCGGAGAACTCGACGAAGCCCTGCTGCTGCTTCGCCTCGGCGTACGCGTCGGCGAGTTCGAGCAGCGGCGGCAGTGCCCCGACGATGCCGAGCGCGTCGACGAACGATGCGAAGTCGGTGCGCTTGCGCGGCGCCTCGATGGGCAGCCCCTCCATGGCGAGGAAGTCGCGGGTCATCGCACGAACGTCGCGGCTGTCGGCGACGTTCTCGGCGAGCGCGCGGCTCAGCGAGAGCACGGCGCCGGTGACCTTGTCGAGCGAGGCGTCGAGCTCGACGAGCCTCGGGTCGGCCGAGGCGGCGACGACCGAGCGTGCGAGCTGCCAGGCGGATGCCTCGCCGAGCACTGCCGCGTCGGGTTCACGCCCGATGAGCATCGCGTGCTCGCGGTAGATGGCGCTCGCGAAGGCGTTGTACGTGCCGACCGACGCGGACTCGAGCGGGTCGAGCGAGACGTCGGCGATGCCGAGCGAGACGAGCTGGGCGATGCGCTCGCGGATGCGCTCGGCGAGCTCGCCGGCGGCCTTGCGCGTGAAGGTGAGTCCGAGCACCTCGGGCACGGCGACGTGCCCGTTCGCGAGCAGCCAGACCACGCGGTTGGCCATCGTCTCGGTCTTGCCGCTGCCGGCCCCGGCGACGACGATGCTCTGGCCGCGCGGGTCGGCCTCGATCACGGCGCGCTGCTCGGCGGTCGGCGCGTGCAGGCCGAGCCGCGCAGCGATGTCGGCGGCGGCGAGGCCCGCTGCGGGCGCCGCCACGGCCGCTCCGGTCGCTCCGGTCACGGGCGATCCGGTCGCGGGCGCCCCGTCAGCGGCCGTCATGCCGACACCGCCGGCACGAGGTGCACGCGGTATTGCCAGCCGCCGAATCTCGAGCGGTATCCGAGCTCGGCCGGGCCGTCGAACTCGCTGCCCGACATGGTGCGGGCGACGTGGCCGAGCCGCGCGCGGAACTCGGCCTCGGCCTCGTCGTCGAACGGCTGCTGGGCGCGTTCGGTGAACGCGTTGCCGCGCGTGGGCTTGGCGAGGTAGACGAGCTTCGCGCCGCCGAGCGTGCCGCTGTTCGGCACCTCCCCGGCCCGCGCTGCCAGCTGGTATGCGGCGAGCTGCGGGTGCGCTGCCGTCTCGGCGGCCGATGGCGGCGTGCGACCGGTCTTCAGGTCGACGATGACCGTGGTGCCGTCGGCCGAGGCCTCGACGCGGTCGATCGTGCCCGAGATGCGCACCCGGTCGACGATGAGCGTGAAACGCCCCTCTGCGCCGAGCAGCACCTTGCCGTCGTCGACGAAGTTCGCGAGGTAGTCGGAGGCCCCCTCGGCCATGCGTCGTGCGCCGCGGCGCTCGCGCTCGGCCACCCAGCCCGCTTCGAAGCGCAGTTCGCGCCAGCGTTCTTCGACGGCGGCCCACAGCGTCTCGATGCTCGTATCGCCGTCGTCGCGGGCGCCCGCCTCTTCGACGACGGCATGCACGATCGTGCCGATCGAGGCGGCGAGTCCCGACGGCGGCGATGCGACGTGGTCGATGAACCAGCCGAGCGGCGACTCCTCGGCCCGGTCGATCTGCGACGGCGAGACCGAGACGAGCGCCTCGGGGTCGCCCTCGAGGTCGACGAGCGGCGCAGTGGTCGACGGCTCGGCGAGCCCGTACCACTCGTCGGGGTGGGCACCGGGCACGCCCTGCTCGGCGAGGAGGGCGAGTGCTGCGGGCGCCTCGCCGCCGCCCGAGCTCGTCGCCTCCTCGCGCAGGGCGCCGACGAGTCCGCGCAGGTGCAGCGGGCGACGACGGGCCGTCTTGATGCGCTCGCTCGCGTAACCCATCAGCATCGACGGCTGCTCGTCGTCGTTGGCGGTGCAGCTCAGCACGAGCTGCCGGCTCGCCCGCGAGGCCGCGAGCACGAAGAGCCTGAGCTCGTCGCCGCGCACCGAGGCGCGTGCCTCGGCCACCGTCTCGGGCGCCGGGAGCGGTGCGCCGGCACGGGCCGCCGCGACGACGCGCGGCAGGAGCGCGGCGTGCAGCAGGGTGCCACGGGGGCGGAGGTTCGGCCAGACGCCGTCTTGCAGACCCGCGATCACGACGACCTCGAACTCGCGGCCGATCACGGCGGGCGGCGTGGTCACGACGACGGTCTCGGCCGAGCGCTGCGGAGCGAGCGAATCTTCGGGCAGCTCGCTCGCGAGCACCTCGTCGACGAAGCGCACGGCCGGCGCGTCGGGCTCGCGCTCGACGAAGCGCTGGGCCGCGGCGAACAGGGCCACGGCCGCGTCGAGTGCGCGGTTCGCCTCTTCGGCCAGCACGCCCGTGGCTGCGGCCTGCGCCGACCATTCGGCGGCGAGCCCGCTGCCCTCCCAGATCGACCAGAGCACCTCTTCGATCGTGCCGCCGCGCAGCGCGACGCCGCGCGCCGTCGCGAGCAGCTTCGCGAGTCGGGCCGCACGACGTGCTGGAGCGGCATCGATGGTCTCGAACCCGCCAGGGGCGCCGAGGGCCTCGACGAGCAGTTCATCGGCCGTGCGCGCGCCTTCGTTCGCGAGTTCTTCGTGCCGCAGGGCGAGCCGGAGTCGGCGCAGCCCCACGCTGTCGAGCCGGCCGATCGGACCGGTGAGCACGGTCACCGCGAGCTCGGGCGTGAGCGGCTCGCGATCGAGCACGAGCGAGGCGGCCGCGAGCAACGCGGCAGCGGCCGGAGCGTCGCGCAGGGCGGTGCGCGCCGCGTTGCCGGCGGTCGGCACGTCGGCGAGCGCGAGCCCGCGCTCGAAGGCCGGCACGTCGCCGCCCGAGCGCAGCACGACCGCCATCGACGACCACGGCACGCCGTCGAGCAGGTGGCGCTCGCGCAGCACGGCGGCGACGGCCTGGCACTCGGCGGCGTGCGAGGGCGCCTCGATGCCGAGCACGGCGGCGAGGCGGTCGATCTCGGCATCGGCCGGCGCCTCGCGCACCGCCGAGCGGTGCGTGCCGCCGAGCGCGGTGCCGATGTGGCTGCTGACCGACTGCACGATCGACCGCAGCTCGGGGCGGCCCCGGTGCACGACGGGCAACTCGACGCGCTGCACGGCGCCGGCGCCGAGCACCGAGCCGAGCGAGCCGAGGAGCTCGGCGCGCCCGCCTCGGAATCCGTTGGAGGCGACGTCGGGGTCGCCGAGGGCGATCACCGTGACGCCGCGGGCCGCGAATGCGCCGAGCAGCGCCGCCGTCGACTCCGTCGCCTCCTGCGCGTCGTCGACGACGATGAGGCGCACGCGTGAAAGCAGGCCGAGGGCCGCCTCGGCCGAGGCATCCGTCGTGCTGCGCCGCACGATCGCAGCAGCGAACGCGCCGAGTTCCGACGAGTCGTACTGGTCGGGACGGAGCTGCGCCTTGACCTCGTCGTACTCCTCGAGGAAGGCGGCCGCCGCGACCCACTCGGACCGACCGGTGCGCTCGCCGAGCGCGGCGAGGGTGGGCGCGTCGACCCCGTGCTCGACGGCCCGCATGAGCAGGTCGCGGAGCTCGGAACGGAACCCGCGGAGCACGCGCACCTCGGGAGTCAGCGGATCGGGCCAGACGGGACCGAATCCGTCGCGGATGCCGCCCTCGAGCAGCTCGCCGATGATCTGGTCGTGCTCGGCACCCGTGAGCAGCGTCACCGGTGCTCCCGTGAACGCGCGCACCAACTGGAAGGCCAGCGAATTCGCCGTGCGCGCCAGCGGCCCCCGCGTGGTGACCCCGAGCCGCACCGCGAGCCGGTCGCGCAGCGCGGTGGCGGCGACTCGCGTCGCCGAGAGCACGAGCACCTCGTCGGTGGCGTGCCCGAGGCGCTCGATGCGGTCGGCGACGAGCTCGATCGCGAACGTCGTCTTGCCGCTGCCCGGGGCCCCGAAGACCGCCACGTGCTCGTCTGCCGCGAGCCTCGAAACGGGGGCGTCGGATGTCGCGGTGACCTGCATGTGGGCAACGCTAACGGGTTCCGCCGACAGTGAACCTGCACCGGCCCCGCGAGCCGGTGTCGTAGGGTTGGCGCAAGAGCAGAAAGGCGTACCGTGGACGTTCGCATCGGCATTCAGAACTCCCCCCGTGAACTCGGTTTCGAGACTTCGCAGTCAGCTGCGGAGGTCGAGCAGGCGGTCGCCGCGGCCCTCGCCGGCCAGTCGCCGCTGCTGACGCTCACCGACGACAAGGGCACCCGCTACGTCGTGCCCTCGGCCGCACTCGCCTACGTCGAGATCGGTTCAGAGGAGTCGCGTCGCGTCGGATTCGTCGCCTGACATGGAGCTCATCTTCGTCGTCGTGGGCGGCGCCATCCTGGGTCTCGCGACCCAGTTCGTGGTGCCGCTCCGGCACCTCCGCGGCGTGGCCGTGGGATCGGCGATCGGCGCAGGCGTCGCCGCTGTCGTCTGGGTCGCACTGACCTGGCTCGGCTGGCCGTGGGACGGCGGATGGATCTGGGTCGCGGCCCTCGTCGCCTCGGCACTCGTGCCGGCGGCGGTGCTGTACTTCATCTCGCCGCGTCGCGAGCACGCGGATGCCGCGCTCTTCGAGCGCCTCTCCCGCCCTGGCGTCGCCCGCGCCTGACACGGCGCACACCCGAAACGGCGCGAAAGCGCGCCGATCGACCCTGCGGTCGATCGTGCTCGGCCCGTGACGGCGAGACCGCTCAGGCCGTGAGGCCGAGCGCGTCCATGCGGCGCGTGTGCGCGGCGATGAGCTCGGTGAAGACCGGCTCGACATCGGCACCGCGATCGTTGGAGTCCGACGCGCGCAGCGCTGATCGAGCGATCAGCAGCGTGTCGCCCACGAGGCTGCGGCCCCACAGGGCGAGCCGGTCGGCGAGACCGGGCTCGGCCGCGATCGCGGCGAACAGCTCGTCGTGCAGCACGCCGGCCGACGCCTCGTCTTCGGCGAGGATCGCGCGCACCCGCGTCGCGAGTTCGCGGGGCAGGCCGGCCGCGAGCCGTGAGAAGTAGTCGTCGAGCATGCCCGCGGTCACGTGGATGCCGAGCAGCAGCTCGTACCAGTCCGCGCCCGCGCTCGCCTGACGGAACCGCTCCGCCGCCGGAGCGAACGGAGCCATGACCTCGACGGGCTCGACGTCGAGCCGACGCAGCTCGGCGATCAGCGCATGATGCTGGCGCAGCGCACCGCCCGCTGCACGGCTGAGCCCCTCCTTCGCCGACAGCGTCGGCGCGGTCGCGACGGAGCGCGCGAGGGATTCGAAGAACTCGAGCTGGATGTACGCGGCCTGGCCGAGGAACGGCACGGGCTCGGGCACGAGTTCCGTGAAATCGACCTTCTCGAGCTCCCTCGAAGCAACCCGGGGGCGCAGTCGAGGCAGCTCGGGGCGCGGAAGGCGCCGATTCGACCAGAGGACCACAGCAGACAGCTTACCGACGGGTGCGGTGCGACTCGGATCCGGACGGCCCCGCAGACGGCCCATCCGAGGCGTTCAGGGAGTCTCGGATAGGGTAGAGGGTGCATGCGGGCGATGGATCCGCAGCCGTGCGCCTGGGGTTGAGAACGGGGCGCGCATCCGACCGCCACCTCGAGCAACACGAACAGGCAGACTTTTGACCACATTCACCGACCTGGGCATCGCGTCCGACATCGTCGACGCCCTCGCCGGGAAGGGCATCATCGATGCCTTCCCCATCCAGGAACAGACCATCCCCCTCGCCCTCTCGGGCCAGGACATCATCGGCCAGGCCAAGACCGGCACGGGCAAGACCTTCGGGTTCGGCCTGCCGATCATCCAGCGACTCGGCGACGACCCCGAGCCCGGCGTCAAGGCGCTCGTCGTCGTGCCGACCCGCGAACTCTGCGTCCAGGTCACCGAAGACCTCGAGCTCGCGACATCCAATCGCCCGACCAAGATCGTCTCGATCTACGGCGGCAAGGCGTACGAAGGCCAGATCGAGCAGCTCAAGGCCGGCGCGCAGATCGTCGTCGGCACCCCCGGGCGCCTCCTCGACCTCGCGTCGCAGCGCCTCCTCTCGCTGAAGAACGTTCAGGAGATGGTGCTCGACGAGGCCGACAAGATGCTCGACCTCGGCTTCCTGGCCGATATCGAGAAGCTCATGGCCCAGACGCCGGCGACCCGTCACACGATGCTGTTCTCGGCCACCATGCCGGGCCCGATCGTCGCGCTCGCACGCCGCTTCATGGTGCGCCCCATCCACATCCGCGCGACGGACCCCGACGAAGGCCTCACGCAGGCGAACATCAAGCACCTCGTCTACCGGGCGCACTCGCTCGACAAGGACGAGGTCATCTCGCGCATCCTCCAGGCCGAGGGTCGCGGTAAGACCGTCATCTTCACGCGCACGAAGCGTGCGGCGGCCAAGCTCGTCGAAGAGCTCAATGACCGCGGCTTCAACGCCGCAGCGGTGCACGGCGATCTGAACCAGGACCAGCGCGAGCGCGCCATGGCCGCGTTCAAGGCCGGCAAGAAGGACGTGCTCATCGCCACGGATGTCGCGGCGCGCGGCATCGACGTCGACGACGTGACCCACGTCATCAACCACACGATCCCCGACGACGACAAGGCGTACCTGCACCGCGTGGGCCGCACGGGCCGCGCCGGCAAGACCGGCATCGCCGTGACGTTCGTCGACTGGGACGACCTGCACAAGTGGGCGCTCATCAACCGCGCCCTCGAGTTCGGTCAGCCCGAGCCGACCGAGACCTACTCGTCGAGCCCGCACCTCTTCACCGACCTCGACATCCCCGCCGGCACCAAGGGCCGTCTCAAGCCGTCGTCCGCGGTCGCCGCGCCGACGCGTTCGGCCACGGCCGGCCGCACCGAGGGCCGCTCGGGCGGCCGCTCCGGTGGTCGTTCAGAGGGCGGTTCCGAGCGGTCGGATGCCGGCGCGGAGCGCGCACCGCGTACCCGCAGCCGCAACCGCACGCGCGGCGGCAAGCCGGCCGGCGAGACCGCGAGCGCTGCCCCCGAGGCCGCGTCGACCGAGGCCGCCGGAGCTCACGCCGCTCCCGCCGAGGCCGTTGCCGTGAAGGAGCCCGGCACGGGCACTCACGACGGCAAGGGCCACGAGCACCACGACGGCAACGCCGCTCCCCCGCGTCGCCGCCGTCGTCGCGGCCCGCGCACCGGTGGCACCACGCCCCAGGCGTGACCCTGCACTGACGTCTCAGCGCCCGCTCGGCTTCGGCC
>NZ_JBHURI010000031.1:0-46306 GCF_042673425.1 Agromyces sp. NPDC056965
GTCGGGCGACGCCACGCGGCATCCTCGTGCCGGGGGCGCTCACACGGTCGCGGGCGACGACGCCGACTCGAGCGGCTCACGGGGCCGCCGGCGGCTCCAGGCCACCCCGGCGAGGCAGAGCGCCCCGCCCACCATGCCGAACACGGTCGGCAGCTCGCCGAGCAGCAGCCAGGAGAGCAGCACCACGATCGCGGGCACCGCGAGCGTCGCCGACGCCGTGGCGCCGGCCGAGCTGCGCTTGAGCACGTAGGCCCACAGCAGGAACGCGATCGCCGTCGGGCCCACCCCGAGGTAGACGACCGCGAGCACGGCGGGAGTCGGGGCCTCCGAGAGCTCGACGACGGTCTGCGGCAGGAACGGCACGAGCACGAGCGCTCCGACGACGCAGCCGATCCAGGTCGCGCTCAGGGCGTCGGCCGAACGAAGCGCCACCTTCTGCACGAGCACCCCCGATGCGTAGAGCACCGCGGCGAGCACACCGAGCACGATGCCGATCGGCTCGCTGTCGGCCCCGACTCCGCCCGTCGCGATGATCACGACGCCGACGAATGCGATCCCGATGCCGACCATGAGCGGCCGCGGAAATCCCTCCTTCAGCAGCACGCCGGCCGCGAGGGCGACGAGCAGCGGGGCGATGTTCACGAGCATCGCGACGGTCCCGGCGTCGAGGTGGCGTTCGGCGATGTTCAGCACGAGCGTGTAGCCCGCGAACCAGAGCACGCCGTACGCCGCGATCAGGGCGAGCGCACGCGGGCGCGGCATGGGCGGCCTCCGCCACACGGCGATGGCGACGAGCACCACGGCTCCGACCGACTGCCGCCCGAGCGCGAGCGGCCCCGGCGAGATCGACTCCCCCACCGCGCGGATCGCGATGAATGCCGAGGCCCACAGCACGAGCACGACGACCATCGCCACGAGCACGTTCCAGCGGATCGGCTCCCGGTGCGTCGCGGCCGGTGTCTGGCGGAGGGCGGCGCTCTCGGGAGGTTGCATGGCTCCAGCCTGTTGGAGCCAACACCACAGCACAAGCGAACGATTCTACCGATCAATTCAGCAACGCTGTACGATCGATCCATGGTCGATCCGCATCGCCTCCGTGTGTTCCGCGCCGTCGTGCAGACGGGCTCGATCAATCGTGCCGCCACGCGACTGGGCTACACGCCATCGGCGGTCAGCCAGCACGTCAGCACGCTGCAGCGCGAGACCGGGCTGATGCTCATCGAGAAGCGCGGGCGCGGCATCGTGCCGACCGCCGCCGGCCTCGTCGTCGCCGAGCGCGCCTCCCGGGTGCTCGACCAGTTGGCCGACTTCGATTCCCTCGCCGACGACCTCCGCTCGGGTCGCAGCGGAACCCTGCGGATCAGTTGCTTCTCGTCCTCGAACCGCGCGTGGATGCCGGGGGTCGCCGCCGCGATGCTGGCCGAGTTCCCCGACCTGAGACTCGAGCTCAGCCTCGTCGAGCAGCACGGCCAGCTCACCGGCGAACCCGATCTCGAGCTGTACGTCGCCGAATCGGTGCGCGGCGACCGCGACCCGGCCGTCGCCGACGGCGTGGCCGACGGCTACGACATCGAGCCGCTCCGCACCGAGGGCTACGTGGCCGTCGTTCCGCTGCGGCATCCGCTCGCATCGCGACACGAGGTGAGCCTCGTCGAGCTGGCCGACGAACCGTGGATCGACAACGACTACGCTCGTGGGCCGTGCCGCGAGATCGTCCTCTCCGCCGGCACCGCGCGGGGCTTCGCTCCTCGATTCCGCCTGCAGGCGCCCGACTATGCGACGGCGTTCGACTACGTCGCCGCCGGCGTCGGCATCACGGTGCTCCCGAGGCTCGGCGCCCTCTGCCTGCCCGACGGGGTCGCCCTCGTGCCGCTCGACGACGCCGACGTTCGACGCCGCATCATGCTCAGGGTGAAGCGCTCGATGCGCACGCACCCCGCCGTGCAGCGCATGACGACGCTGCTGCGCGAGGCCGCCGGCTCCTGATCGATCAGCTCACGCGGCGACGCTTCGCCGCGATGAGGCCGAGCAGCACGCCGCCGCCGAGCAGCGCCAGCGCGAGTCCGCCCTGGAGGCCCGAGTCGGTACCGCTCGCCGCGAGTCCGGTCGTCGGGGTCGGAGCAGGAGTCGGAGTCGGGACCTTCGCGTACTCGTTCGAGACGAGCACCTCGCCGACCGCTTCGCTCGTGATCGTGACGGAGGCGGGAGTGATCGACGATGTCACCAGCGAGGCCAGCGCCGTCGCGCCGTTGCCGGGCTCGGTCACCGTGCACTCCGAGCCGACGGGGATACCGGAGACGAGCAGCGGGTGGTCCCCCGCCGCCGTACCCGCGGGAACCGTCAGCGAGCGACTGAAGTCACCGGCCTCACCGGTGCAGACGACCTCGATGGTCACGTCGCCCTGCAGTCCGGCTCCGGTTCCCGAGATGCGCTTCGTGACCTCGAGCTGGCCGGCCTCGAACCAGGTGAACGGCACGCCGGCTCGCACCGGCAGCACGGTGTTCGTGGCGAGGATCAGGGTCTGCGCCGCGGTCACGCCCGGGTTCGTGCCGTTGTAGACGTAGACGCTGCCCCTGCTGTACTCGACGGCCGCGGTGAGCCGGAACCCCATCGGAATGACGTCGGAGACGTACTGCACCCAGAGCGAGGACCCGACGTCGACGGACTCGAGGTTCGCGACGGGCTGCGTGCCCGCGGCATCCCGATAGACCTGCACCCCACGTTGTTCGAGGACGCCGGACGCGACGTTGCCGCTGACGACGAAGGGCCCGACGAGGTCGCCGGTCGACGGGAGCGATCCCGTCGGAGGCGTCACCGTCAGCTCGGGGATGACGGGGGGTGCGTCGGACGCGTTGGCGATCGCGTCGGCGACGATCGCCGAGGTCGCCCCGCGCAGCGGGCTCGCATCCGCGAGGATGAACTTGTCGGTGAAGAACCAGATCGCGGCCTGCACCGCCGCCGTCTTCTCCGCAGGCGTCGCGAGGCCCGCGGGCTCGGCCGTGTTCGGGAAGTAGTGCGTCAGGATGTACGCGACCTGCGACAGGTTGGGAATCGTCGTCTCCGACCATTCGCCCGCGTCGTAGTTCGTGCCGATGCGGGTCTCGGTCTCGAGGTCGATGCAGTACGCGACGCCCGTCGCAGTGCCGAACGAGTCCTTCAGCTGGATCTGGGCCGTCGTCTGGGAGGCCGGCGTGAGCCCGACCGGAAACGAGGGATAGCCCGCCAGCGGATCGAGCGTCGCGTCCTGCGCACCGACCGCGCTGCCGATCAGCGGGAACGAGTCGACGGTCACCTGTCCGCCGAGCGAATCGCCCACACCGACGGGAGGATCGTCGGGCACCGGCACCGCCGTGGCGGGTGCTGCGAGGCCGAGCGCCCCGATGGTCCCGAGCAGAACGGCGCAGACCGCCCCGATCGCGATCGTTCGAATGCGTTCGACGCGCATAGCCACCCCCGTGAGCCCGCGATGATCCGAGTCATCCCACGTCAGTCTGTCGGAGCAGGGGTGTCGAATCAAGGAAGGCCCGTGGAACCCGGCGTGTCGGGCCGCGGCAACGGAAATGCCCGGCCACTCGCGAGAACGCGAGCGAACGGGCATCCGTACTGCACTGTGCGACAACGGCCATTGGTGGAGATGGGGGGAATTGAACCCCCGTCCATCGCTGTGATTCCACGCCTTCTCCGGGCGCAGCCTGTGCAAGCGTTCTACTCGGCCCCGACCTTTGCCACAGGCGCCTAGGTCGACGGGCCCAGCCTGAATGAAGTCCCGCGTGTCGCTCAGGCGACCACACGCAGCAAGTTCCCTAGATGACGCCAGCTACCGGGGCGGGAACAGACCCGCGGGCTGACGGACTATCGGGCTCGCTTATGCAGCGAGGGCGAAGTCAGTGCGCTTTGCATTGGCACTTATTGTTTTCCAGAGATCGTTTACGAGATAACCCTGGATCCTCGGCCCGCTTCTCGTGGGTTCGCAGACGATGTCGAAACCGATCATCCCCATGAATCGCCGTGGCCGATCGCTCAGTCGGAACCGAGCATGCAGCCTGGCGGGCCGTTGTCGCACTGTGGAGTTGTCAATGAGCAAGAACTCAAACCCCGGGTGCCCATCGTTGATACGGCGGGTACCCGGCCTTACAGTCTAGAACAGGCGCGCCCGCTCCGCCATTCCCGAGCGGATTCATCTGGAGGTCCATGTGGCTACCGTCATCGCCGTGCGCGGCACCGCCGAGGAACGCATCGCTCCCGAGCTCGGCGCCGTCTCGCTCACCGTGAGCGTTTCGGGAGCCGAGCGGGACACGACCCTCGCGCGCACGTCGACCGCGCACGAGCAGCTCGTCGCCGAGGTGCGCGAGCTCGAGGCATCCGGTGCCCTCGACACCTGGTCGGCCGGCCAGTTGCGCGTCTCGTCGCACCGCCCGTGGAACAACGAGGGCAAGCAGCTGCCCGTCGTGCACCAGGCGAGCGCCGACGTCGAGGTCGTGTTCACCGACCTCGACCGCCTCGGCGACTGGGTCAGCACGATCTCGCTCGGCGACTCCGTCGGCATCGGCGGCATCGACTGGCGATTGACGGATGCCACGCGGCGGCGCACGCAGGAGGCCGCGCAGCGCGGTGCCGTGGCCGATGCGGTGGCGAAGGCCGCCGTCTACGCCGCCGCCCTCGGCCTCGGCGCCCCGACTCCCGTGGAACTCGCCGACACCGGCCTGCTCACGGCCCAGCCAGTGCCGCCGAGCGGCGGGGGCGAGCGGATGTTCGCGATGCGCGCCTCCGCGGACATGGCCGGCGGCGGCGGGCCGTCGCAGTTCACTCCCGCCCTGCTCGTGATCACGGCATCGGTCGAGGCGAGGTTCGCCGCCGACACCGCGTGAGTCGGCCTCGAGGCCGCGAACCGTCGAGACCGCCTGAGCCGCGAAGCCTCAGGCGGGCTCGATGAGCAGGGTCTCGAGCGCGCCGAGCGCACCGAGTTCGAGACCCGATGCGAGCAGGTACTCGCGGATCGAGCCGTGCTCGCGCTCGATGAGGTCGATGAGGTCGTCGATGGCCTCGCGAGGGCTGCCGCCCATGAGCGTGCGAAGCGCGGGCGAGTCGGGCACCCCGTGGCGCTTGACGAGCTCGACCATGCCGTCGAGCCACTCGCCGGCGAGATTCGCCTCGGTCGAGGCGTAGTCGGCCACGACCGACTCGCGATCGACGCCGACGGCGAGCAGGGCCAGCGCCACGACGACGCCCGTACGGTCCTTCCCGGCGGTGCAGTGCACGACGACCGCACGGTCGCCCGCGGTCGAGATCTCGCGCAGCGCGTCGACCACGACGGATGCGTGCTGCGTGACGATGCGCTCGTACAGCGCCTCGAGGGAGATGCCCGCCATGCCCTGCGACGCACCCGAGCCTTCGAAGACGGGCAGGCGCAGCACCTCGATGTCGAGGTCGCCGAGGTCGTCGGGCATCATCCGCGCCTCGTTCTCGTCGCGCAGGTCGATGACGATGCCGACGCCGAGTTCCCGGAGCTTCGCCTGGCCGGCGTCACCCAGACGGGCGAGCCCGTCGGAGCGGAACAGCACACCGTCGCGGACCGTGCCGGTCAGCGCCGGCAGCCCGCCGACGTCGCGGAAGTTGTAGGTGCCGGGTACCGGAATGCGCGTCGAAGTCTCCATCGAGCCGAGCCTACACGCGCCCGCCGGACGCGAGCCCGGGCGGGAAGACGACCGCGAACACGGGCTCGGCGCGACGTTCAGTCGCCGAGATTGCGCCGGCTCGCCATGGCGCGATCGGCCTCGCGCTTGTCCTGGCGCTCGCGCAGCGCATGCCGCTTGTCGTACTCGCGCTTGCCCTTCGCGACGGCGATCTCGACCTTCGCGCGCCCGCCCGAGAAGTAGATCTGCAGCGGCACGAGCGTGTAGCCGCCCTGACTCGTCCGGTGGCTGATCTTCACGATCTCCTGCTTGTGCAGGAGGAGCTTGCGCTTCCGACGCGGCGCGTGGTTGTTCCACGTGCCCTCGGTGTACTCGGGGATGTGCACGGCGTCGAGCCACATCTCGCCGCCCTCGATGAAGGCGTAGCCGTCGACGAGCGACGCCCGACCCTCGCGGAGCGATTTCACCTCGGTGCCGGTGAGCACGAGGCCCGCCTCGTAGGTGTCCTCGATCGTGTAGTCGTGGCGCGCCTTGCGGTTGGTCGCCACGACCTTCTGACCGGTCTCCCTGGGCACGTGCGGCTCCTTGCGTCGAGTGCGGATGCCCCGGGGCATCCGAGGCAGCCGTTCAGTCTAGCCGTTGCGGGCCGGGCGTGTCGAAACCCGGCCGATCAGACCTTCAGGTACCTCGTGATCGCGATGCCGGCCGAGACCGCGGCGAGCACCACGCCCACGAGTATCAGCAACGGCACGACGATCAACGCGTCGGTGAGGTCGACGAAGGTGAACGAGAGGTTGTCGGCGAGATAGCCCTGCACGAAGAAGTGCACGATCGCCACCACCGCCCCGCCGGCGAGGAGGGAGCCGATGAGTCCCGCGAACACCCCCTCGAGGATGAACGGCGTCTGGATGAACCGGTTCGATGCCCCGACGAGTCGCATGATGCCGAGTTCGCGACGTCGGGAGAACGCCGAGAGCCTGATCGTCGTCGCGATGAGCAGTGCCGCGGCGACGAGCATGATCGCCGCGACCGTGATCGCGGTGTAACTCGCCGCATTCAGCACGTCGAAGATCTGGTCGAGGTAGCGCCGCTGGTCGACGACGCCCTCGACCCCCGCCATGCCGGCGAAGCTCTCCACGAGCACGGCCGCCTGCGACGGATCGACGAGGTTCACCCAGAAGGTCTCGTTCAGCACCTCGGGCGTCACGTAGTCCGCCGCGGGAGTGCCGGCGAACTGCTCCTGGAAGTTCGCGAACGCCTGGTCGTGGTCCTCGAAGTAGAACTCATCGATGTACTTCGCGAGCGTGTCCGAGGAGAGCTGCTCCTCGATCGCGGCCTTCTGCTCCTCGGTCGCCTCGCCGTCGGTGCACCCGGCGGTCGTCGACACGCTCGTGCAGAGGTAGACGGCGACCTGGGCCCGGTCGTACCAGTAGTTCTTCATCTGGCCGATCTGCAGCTGCAGCAGCGCGGCGGTTCCGACGAAGGTCAGGGAGATGAACGTGACGAGCACGACGGAGACCACCATCGAGGCGTTGCGGCGAAGGCCGTTCGCCGCCTCGGAGAGCACGAGACCGAGCCTCATTTCGTCGGCCCCACTTCCTGGTCGTCATCGCCTTCCCGGGGGCCTCCCGGGGCCCTGAGTCCCAGCCGTTCGGCGAGGGTCAGGTGTTCGGATGCCGCGCCGGCGCCAGCCTGCTTCGGCTTCAGCTTCTCGGGGTCGACCTGGATCGTGCCCGTCGCGGCAGCGGTGATCTCGGCGGCGGCATCGGTCACGGCGTCGGTCGCCTCGGGCTCGACGTAGAGCGGTTCGGCGTCGCGCATGATCTCGGGGGTGACCTTCGGTGCGGCGACGGCGGCCATGGCGGCCTCGGGCTGGCCCGGCTGACCTGACGGGGCCGGCTCGCCGGCCTCCCCGGCCTCCTGTTCGGGCACGTAGTCGACGTCGCGCACGGTCTGCCCGTCGTAGCCGGCGCTGCGCTCGTCGCGCACGATGTCGCCGGCCGAGAGCTCGATGACCCTGCGGCGCATCTGGTCGACGATGCCGGCCTCGTGGGTCGCCATGACGATCGTCGTGCCGCTCGCGTTGATGCGCTCGAGCAGCGTCATGATGCCCGCGCTCGTCACGGGGTCGAGGTTGCCGGTCGGCTCGTCGGCGAGCAGGATCTGCGGCTTGTTGACGATCGCCCGCGCGATCGCGACGCGCTGCTGCTCACCGCCCGAGAGTTCGTGGGGCATCCGCTTGCCCTTGCCGTCGAGCCCGACGAGCTTCAGCGTCTCGGGCACCGCCGACTGCACGTAGCCCCGCGACTTGCCGATGACGCGCAGCGTGAAGGCGACGTTCTCGTAGACGGACTTGTTCGGCAGCAGCCGGAAGTCCTGGAAGACGACGCCGAGGTCGCGCCGGAAGTACGGCACCTTGCGCGTCGAGATCGAACCCAGGTCTTGACCGAGCACGTGGATGGCGCCCTTCGACGGCTTCTCCTCTTTGAGGATGAGCCGGAGGAAGCTCGACTTGCCGGAGCCGGACGCGCCGACGAGGAAGACGAACTCCCCGCGGAGGATCTCGACCCCGATGTCGTTGAGGGCGGGCCTCGCCTGGCCGGGGTAGGTCTTGGTGACGGAGTCGAAGCGGATCATCGCAATCGAGCCTAAGGAAGGGGCAGGCAAAAGTGGGCAGCGACACCGGGATTCCGGGTCGCCGCCCACTTGATAGGGACGACCGGCTCTACACGCCGGCGAATCCCACGATCAGGTAGAGCACGAGTGACGCCACCGCCGCGACGGCCGCGTACGGCAGGATCGCCGTCATGAGGTTCAGCGGCTTGATGCCGGTCGACCGCGACGCGAGGATGATGCCGTCGCCGTAGAGGCACGTCGTCGAGCCGAGCGCCGCACCCGAGAACACGGCGGCGCCCGCGATGATCGGGTTCACGTCCATCGCGAAGGCGAGCGGGATCACGATCGGCGTGATGACGGCCGCGAGATCCCAGAACGAGCCGGTCGCGTAGGCGTAGACGCCGCAGACGAGGAACACCATGGCGGGCAGCAGCGCGCCGCTCATGACCGGCTGGGTCGCGTCGATGACCCAGTCGGCGAGGTGCAGGTCGATGTTCATGTGCTGCACCATGAAGGCGAGCGCGGTGAGCACGATAACGAAGAGCATGCTGCCGACGCCGTCGAACGCGGCCTCGAGCACGCCCTTGATCTTCAGGCGTCGCTGCACCGTGTACATGACGATGGCGACGATGAGCGCGGCGACCGTGCCCTTCAGCACGTCGACCTCGGTGAGGATCGTCACGGCGATCATGACCGCGATCGGCACGAGGAAGTTCCAGGGACGCGGCTTCGCGTACTCGGGGGCACGCGTCGCGACCGCCGTGGCGGTTGCCGCGGTCGCCGTCTCGGGTGCCGATGCGACGGCGCGGCCGGCGTCGTCGCCCGCGACGGCGAACTCGCCGACCTCGGCGTTCAGTGGCAGGCCGCCCTCGGCCTCGCGCTCCTCGGCGGTGGTGCCGACGGGGAACACGTCGCCCGTGGCATCCGCCCGCGCGATGTCCTTCTTCAGGGCGCCGAGCTTCGGGAACCAGCCGAACGCGACGAGTGCGGCGATCGCGATCGCGATCCAGCCGAAGAAGATGAACGGGATGGCTTGGAGGTAGGCGCCGAAGCCGGAGCCGTTGGCGGTGACGCCCTGCGCCTCGAGCAGGCCCGCGAAGAACAGCGCCCACGTCGAGAACGGCACGATCACGGCGATCGGAGCCGCCGTCATCTTCATGATCGTGCCGAGTTCGGTGCGCGGCACGTTGTAGCGGTCGGTGACGGCCTTCATCGACGTGCCGACGGTGAGCACGTTCAGGTAGTCGTCGACGAAGAGCACGATGCTCAGCAGGAAGCTCAGCACGGTGGACTTGCGCCGCGAGTTCACGAAGCGCTCGGCCCACGCCGCGAACTCCCGCACGGCGCCCGAGCGCTCGAAGAGCGTGATCAGGATGCCGAAGAGCACGACGACGAGCATGAGCCACTGCAGGGTCTCGTCGGCCATGGCGGTGCCGAAGTAGCCGATCCAGGAGTCGAAGAACTCCCAGCCGCCGAGCAGCACGGCACCGGCGAGGGTGCCGCAGAGCATCGCGAAGAGCGTGCGCCGGGTGAGCACGGCCACGACGAGGATGATGACGACGGGGAGGAGCGCGAGCGCGCCGACGTCTTGCATGGTTGCCTCTGATTCGAAGGGGGTCAGGCGGCGGATGCCGCGAACACGGGTTGCCCGTCGACGATCGTCGTCAGCACGGGGAGGTGCAGCAGTTCGTCCGCGTCGACGTCGAGCGGGCTGTCGGCCCAGACGACGAGGTCGGCGCGGTAGCCCGGCGCGATGACGCCGAGATCGCGGTCGCCCTGGGCCTCTGCGGCCCAGACGGTGTAGCCCTGTAGGGCTTCGTACGGCGTGAGCACCTGGTCGGGCTCGAACACCGGGGCGTCGCGGTTGCCGGGCTCGCGGCGGAGCCGCGCCCAGGCGAGCCCGATGCGCGCATCGGTCTGCGCGACGGGCCAGTCGGAGCCGAGCGCCACCGGGGCGCCGGCGTCGATCATGTCGCGCACCCGCCAGCCGAGGGCGGCGCGCTCGGGGCCGAGTCGTTCGGCCCAGAAGTCGGAGCCGTCGGCCTTGCGCCACTGCATGTGCAGCGGCTGCACCGACGCGGTGATGCCCGTGTGCGCCATGCGGCGGAGGTCTCGGTCGGCGAGCAGCTCGAGGTGCTCGATGCGGTGGGCGGCGGTGCCGTTCGAGTGCACGCCCGCGGCGAGGTAGGCGTCGATCGTCTCGCCGATCGCGCGGTCGCCGATCGCATGCGTCGCGATCTGGAAGCCGGCTTCGGCGTAGCGGTGCACGACGCGTTCGAACTCATCGGCGTCGGCCCAGAACGAGGTGCCGCCGTCGCCGTGGGTGTCGGGTTCGTAGAGCCATCCGGTACCGGTGTCGATGACGCCGTCGGCGAAGAGCTTCACGAGGCCGCCGCGCCACCGCTTGCCGCTGCGGTCGCGCTGCGCGAGGTAGTGGAGCGTGCGCTCCTCGTCGTAGCCGGGGTTGTGCGCCATCGCAGAGACGATGCGCACGGGCAGCCCGCTCGGGTCCTCGGGGTCGGCGGAGGCCCCGCCGTCGAGCTCCTCGAGCAGGTCGAGGTTCGCGGGGTTGCCGTCCATGATGCATCCGCCGGTGATGCCCGATGCAGCGAGGCCGCCGAGGATGTCGCGAACCCGGTCGAGGGTCTCTGCGCGCGTGTACTCGGGCGCGGTGCGCAGCACGATGTCGAACGCCGAGTCCTCGCGGAGCGCGCCGGTCGGCCGCCCGGAGTCGTCGACGACGATCTCGGAGGTGTCGCCGAAGCTGCGTGCGCCGGTGATGCCCGAGCGGCGCAGCGCCTCGGTGTTGGCGAGTGCGGTGTGACCGTCGAAGAAGATCAGGAACGCCGGGGCTCCGGCGGTGGCGCCGTCGATCGCCGCCGCGGTCATCGGCAGGCTCGTGAAGAGGTCGTAGTCGACGTTCCAGCCGCGCACCCAGCCGCCCGCCGAGCCGTCGGCGACACGGGCGGTCTCGTCGCCGAGCATGCGCAGGAACGTCTCGGGGTCGCGCACTCCCCCGAAGTCGATGCCCACCGCGAGCTCGATGCCCTGGATGGGGTGCATGTGGGCGTCGATGAGCCCTGGGGTGACGGATGCCCCGGCGAGATCCCGCACGACGGTGCGCGGGCCGCGGTAGTCGGCGAGATCGGCGGCGGTGCCGACCGCGAGGATGCGACCCGCACGGATCGCGACGGCGGATGCCTCCGGCTGACGCGGATTCATCGTGATCACGCGCGCGCCGATGAGGATGGTGTCGGCGATGACCCCGTGCATGTGTGCTCGCTTCCCGCTCGCCTTCATCGGCGGCGAAATTTAATGTGGTTAAATTCGGGCACACGCTACTCCCGTCTACGCTCATCGACAAATCCCCTGCGTCGACCACCTCGAAGGAGCCCCGTGAGTCCCACTCCGGCCAAGCGAAGTGCGGGTCGCCCGCGCACATCGGTGCTGAGCGCCGAGCACATCGTCGACGCGGCGTTCGCCCTCGCCCGCACGGCAGGACCCGACGGCTTCACGATGGCGGCGCTCGCACGCTCGCTCTCGGTGCATCCCCCGGCGCTGTACCACTACTTCGGCGGCAAGGCCGATGTCGTGCGGGCCATGCGGGGGCGCGTCGCAGAGCTCCTCGACGTCTCGGGATTCGACACCCCCGAGATGACGCTTGCCGATGCCGTGCTGCGGTGGGCGCACTCCTACCGTTCGGCGTTCGCCACGCACCCCGCAGCCATCGCCCTGCTCGCGACCACGGCGATCGACGGCCAGGAGCGCTCGGTCGCGAACTACGAGTCGATCACGCGGCGGTTCGTGGCGGAGGGCTGGCCCGTGGGCGGCGCCGTCGACGCCATCGTCGCCCTCGAGTCGTTCATCATCGGATCGGCGCTCGACACGCTCGCACCGGCCGACATCATGTCCCCCGGTGCTGCAGCCTCCCTCGCACCGACCTTCAGCCGCGCCGAAGCCCTGCGGAGCGTGAAGTCCGCGGCGCAGGGCGTGCAGCCCGCCGACCGCTCGTTCGACCTCGGCCTCGCGGCGCTCGTCGGCGGCCTGCCCGCAGCGCTCGCCGCGGCGGTCGAGGCCGAGCGCGTCTGAGCGCCGAGCGCGTCTGAGCGCCGGCGCGTCCGAGCGCGCTGGATCAGGCGGCTCGGCCGACCGGGGCCGGAGGCATCCGCTTCGCTCGAGCGCCTACTCGGTGGGGCGCTTGCGCCACTTGATGCCGGCGGAGATGAACCCGTCGATGTCGCCGTCGAAGACGTGGCTCGGGTTGCCGACCTCGTACTCGGTGCGCAGGTCCTTCACCATCTGGTACGGCGCGAGCACGTAGGAGCGCATCTGGTCGCCCCAGCTCGCGGTGATGTTGCCCGCGAGCTCCTTCTTCTGCGCCGCCTCCTGCTCCTTCTGGATGAGGAGGAGTCGCGACTGCAGCACGCGCATGGCGGCCGCACGGTTCTGGATCTGGGACTTCTCGTTCTGCATCGAGACGACCGTGCCGGTCGGGAGGTGGGTGATGCGCACGGCGGAGTCGGTCGTGTTGACGGACTGGCCGCCGGGGCCGCTCGAGCGGAAGACGTCGACGCGGATGTCGTTCTCGGGGATGTCGACCTCCTGCGCCTCCTCCATGAGCGGGATGACCTCGACGGCCGCGAAGCTCGTCTGGCGCTTGCCCGCAGCGCCGAAGGGGCTCATGCGCACGAGGCGGTGCGTGCCGGCCTCGACGCTCAGCGTGCCGAAGGCGTAGGGCGCGTCGATCTCGAACGTCGCCGACTTGATGCCCGCCTCCTCGGCGTAGCTCGTGTCCATGACGGTGGTCTTGTAGCCGTGCTTCTCGGCCCAGCGCAGGTACATGCGCATGAGCATCTCGGCGAAGTCGGCGGCGTCGACGCCGCCGGCGCCGGCGCGGATGGTGATGACCGCCGGGCGGTCGTCCCACTCGCCGTCGAGCAGCGTCTGCACCTCGAGGTCGCCGATCGCCTTCTGCAGCGACTCGAGCTCGGTGCGGGCCTCTGCGGCGCTGTCTTCGTCGCCCATCTCGTTGGCGAGCTCGATGAGCACCTCGAGGTCGTCGAGTCGCGAGTCGATGCTCGTGACGCGCGCGAGCTCGGACTGACGATGGCTGAGCGCGCTCGTCACCTTCTGCGCGTTCGCGGTGTCGTCCCAGAGATCGGGGGCGCCCGCCTCTTCTGAGAGCCGCTCGATGTCGGCGGTGATGGCGTCGACGTCGACGACTGCGCGAATGTCGCTGAAGGTGGAGCGCAGCGCGGCGATCTCCTGCGAGAGGTCAAGATCCAACATGGCGTCCCCAGCCTACGCGAGTCGCCCGCCCGCATGGTGCATCGCCCGCGCGGGTGTAGCGTCGAATCGATGACCGATTCCACGCCCCGATTCTCGTGGCGTTCGATCATCCTCCCGGTCTACCTGCCGACCCTCGTGTTCTCGCTCGGCGAGGGCGCGATGATCCCGATCGTGCCGCTCGTGGCGAGCGAACGCGGCGCCTCGCTCGCACTCGCCGGCCTCATCGCCGCGATGCTCATGGTCGGCGAGCTCGCCGGAGACCTGCCCGCCGGATGGCTCGTGGCCCGCATCGGCGAACGCAACGCGATGATCGGGGCCGCGATGCTCGCCGTCATCGGCGTGCTCATCGCCATCGTCTCCCCCACGCTGCCTGCGCTCGCCATCGGCGTCTTCCTCCTCGGGCTCGCCACGGCCGTGTTCGGACTCGCTCGGCACGCGTTCCTGACGAGCTACGTGCCGGTGCGAACGCGGGCTCGAGCCCTCTCGACACTCGGCGGCGTGTTCCGCGCGGGCTGGGCGGTCGGCCCTTTCGTCGCCGCCGCGATCATCGCGTCGACCGGGTCGAGCGAGGCCGTCTTCTGGGTGCTCGTCGGGGCGTGCTTCGCGGTGGTCGGCGTGCTCGTGCTGCTGCCCGACCCCGAGCGAGTGTTCGGTGCCGCGAGGCTCGCGCGCGAGGCATCCGCTGCTTCGACCACGACGGATGCCTCGGGCGCACCCCTCACCGCAGGCGAAGCCGAGGCGGCGGCCGAGTCGTCGCCGAGCGTGTTCCGCGCGATCCGCGAGAACCGCGGGGTGCTCGCGCGCATCGGCACCGGGGTCGGGCTGCTCGCGGCGGTGCGCGTGAGTCGCACGGTCGTGCTGCCGCTGTGGTCGGTCTCGATCGGCATGCCGGCCGAGCAGGCGGCCCTCGTGATCGGCATCTCGGGCACGATCGACTTCGCCCTCTTCTACGCGAGCGGCCAGATCATGGATCGGTTCGGGCGGCTCTGGAGCGCGATCCCCGGCCTCCTCGGCATGGCCGTCGGGCACATCGCCCTCGCGTTCACGCACGACCTGCCGTCGAACGCCGTGTGGTTCACGATCATCGCCGTCTGGCTCGGCCTGGCGAACGGCGTCACGAGCGGCATCATCATGACGCTCGGCGCCGACCTCGCCCCGAAGCAGAACCCGGCGCCGTTCCTCGGAGCGTTCCGCATGATCGGCGACACCGGCGGCGCGGGGGCGCCGCTCATGATCGCGGCGGTCACCTCGATCGCGTCGATCATGGTGGCGAACGTCGCCGTCGGAGTGCTCGGCCTGGTCGGCGCGGCGATGCTCTGGCGCTGGATCCCGCGCTACGTGCCGCACCGGCGGCGCTGAGGCGGGCGCTCGGGCCGGCGCCGGCTCAGCCCGTCGCCGGCTAGGCCGCCGTCGGGGTGCCGAACGACAGCACGACGAGGATGAGCTGGAAGACGAGCACGAACCCGCCGACCGTCACGGCGCCGATCCACAGCCACCCCGCCACGAGCGTCGGGTCCTTCTTCACCTCGCGCCGACCACGGAGCCCCAGCACCACGGCGAGCGCCGACAACGGCAGCGCGGCGAGCGCGGGGGTCAGCAACGACAACGCGGCGAGCACGACGGCGATGATCGCGATCCAGGCGTAGCGGCGCCCGTCGGCCTGACCCGACCCGCCGGCACTTCGCCCCGCCCCGTTGCTCATCGCCCGTTGACCTTCTCGATCGCCATCACGAGCACGACCCGGTCGGCCTTGTCGGCGGGCGCCTGCTCGTTCGGGTTGCCGTAGCGCTTGCCGAGGCGCACGTACATGGCCCCTTCGGGGTCGGGCAGCGCCTCGACGAGGCGCCCGCGCACCTCGACGTACTTGAGCGGGTTCTCGGGGTCGGTCATCTCGAGCGTCATGCGCGGGTCTGCCTGGAGGTTGCGGAACTTCGCGCGCTTCGAGGTGTGCGTGAACCGGATCGTCTGCGTCTCGGGGTCGAACTCGAACCACATCGGGTTGACCTGCACCTCGCCGTTCGGCCGCACGGTGCCGAGGTGCGCGAACACCGGCGACGAGAGAATGCGGGCGAAGTGGTCTGAGATCTCGACGGTCATGCCTCCAGTCAATCGCACACCGCATGCTCGGCGAAACACCGGACCGCGGTCCGTCGATACCCCGCACCGCCCTCACATCGCGAATCGTTCGACGAGCACCCCGTGCCGAAGGCCGCGATCGCTGACGACGAGCGAGTCGACGCCGAGCTTCTCGAGCACCGTCCGCACGATGCACGCGCCGGCGAGGATCACCTCGGCGCGGTTCGGCTGCAACCCCGTCAGTTCACGGCGTTGATCGGCGGACCGGGTGCGATAGAGCTCGATCTGGCGCTCGATCTCGGCGACGTCGAGCCGGGTCCCCTGGATCGCCTCCGGGTCGTACGGCTCGAGCCCGAGGCTGACCGCCGCCATGTTGGTGACTCCCCCGCCCATCCCGACGACCAGCTCGGGGGCCTCGCGCCCGTCGATGCGGGAGAGCTCCGTGCCGATCGCGTCACGTGCCGCGGTGACGGTCGCCTGCGGCACGGCCCGGTCGAGACCGAACCGTTCCGTGAACCGGGCGGCGCCGACGTTCACGCTGAACTGCTCCGCGATCCGTCCGGGCGCCCCGAACGTGAACTGCGAACTGCCGCCTCCGGTGTCGAACACGACGACACCTCCGGCGATGCCGAGCGCCGACGTCGCCGCGACGTAGGCGAGCCTGGCTTCGTCCTCGCCCGGGATCACCTCGATCTCGACACCGAACCGCGTACGGACCGCTGCGATGAGTTCTTCGGCGTTCGGCGCCATCCGCATCCCCGCCGTCCCGACGGCGGCGGTCGCCTCGACGCCGAGGCCCGCGGCCTCCGCCGCCATGGCCCCGATCGCGTCGACGGTCCGTGCGATCGGCTCGGGCCTCAGACGGCCCGTCTCGTCGAGGCCCTCGCCGAGCCTCGTGACCTCCGCGTGATCGACGATCGTGCGCCATGTTCCGTCGGGAGCCCGCTCGCCGATGTGCAGCTTGACCGAGTTCGTCCCGACATCGATGACGGCGAACCTGCGGCCGCTCATCCCACACCCGCGATCACCTTGAGCACGCGAGCCATGCAGGTGTTCGGCCGGTCGGCCAGCCCGAGCTCGGCGACCGCAGCGACCACCACGGCGGGATCCTCCATCTCGACCGCGATCGTGCGCGTCGAACGGCCTGCCGCCGTCAGTTCCGAGAGCTCGGCCATTGCACCGCCGACCGTGTATCTGGCCCGCCGCTTGTGAACGCCGACCGCCCGGAGTTCGGAGCGAGGGAGCACGACCTCTGCGACCAGCTCGTCGAGCGTGTACTCCTGGCGGTCGAGCTGCGGTCGAGGCATCCCGAGCTCGTCGAGCACGGTGACGACGTCGGCGCTGGTCAGTGGGAACTCCGCCTTCAGGATGGGGAGCCACTGCTCGAGCCCGTCGTCGTTCACCGCTTCGAGGTGCTTGACGTCCATCAGCCCGCCACGCACCTTCACCGAGGCGTCGCTGCGCACCGACAGCAGGTAGGTCTCATCGCTCTCCTCGACCCTCGCCGGTGTCAGCGCGGCGAAGCGCTCCTCTGCGGGTCCGAAGGTCTCGCCGAAGGTGCGCCACTCCCAGCGCGGGGTGATCGTCATGCGCCGACCCGCAGCGCCGATGCGAAGTACTCGAGCGCCTTCCGCGTCTTCGTCTGCTGCTCGGCGGTGAGGTCGATGCCCCGGCCGGCGAGGAAGGCACGTGTCTCAGCCGCCACCTGGAACGCCTCGTTCGTTCGACAGCGGGTGGAGAGCTCGACGATCCGACCTCCGTCGGGATAGAGCCAGACCTCTGCGACCATGCGACGCCCCAGGCCTTCGGGGGTGAACCGCTCCTTGAGCACGAAGATCGGGCCGAGGATCGAGAGGTCGTCGAGCGTGATCCCGTCGGGCGCGTGCGCACTGAAGAACGCCCGCTGCTCCTTGGAGAAGAGCTTCCGCAGCGGCCGTTCTCCCTGGAGCGCCGCTTGCACGTCGGTCGGGCCCAGCTCGCCCTTCATCGAGCCCGAGCAGACGAAGCCACCGGGGAGCGCGTCGACCTCGACGGTGAACGACGCGGAACTGCGAAGCTCCGCCGACAGCGACGACGGCACGAGCGGGCGGAGCTTGATCACCGAGTCGTTGCCCTTCCCCTGGATTCGGCGCGCACGAACGACGACGCCGGCGCGGTCGAGCGCGAGATCGGGGGTGTCGAAGAACGTGATGAGCCGGATCTGCGCGTCGATCGGGTCGATGCCGAGCGCTGTCACCGTCGACCGCAGGGCCGAGTCCGGCACGGTGAGCTTGAGTTCGATGCTGTCGGACTCGACGAGCAACGGCAGCAACTCCTGCAGCTGCTCGTCGGTGAGGCCCTGCCGCGTCGCTGCGGTGTCGGTCATGTGTTCCTCCCACCCATCGGAACGCACGCCGACCAGCGGTCGGTCGTGCACAGCAGGGGCTGCCCGCGTCATCCCGGGTCTCCCCCATGAGCAACTCTCGACCCAACGGTGTGCAGCGTCAAGAGTTCGACGAACGCAGCGGATGCCGCGACGGCCCTCGGTCTCATCGCCCGTCGGCGGTCGCCTGCTCGTTCGGGCGTCAGCCTCGTGCCGGGAGTGATCGCAACGCAATCGCCTGGCTCGCGGCGAAGAGCGCGATGTCGACGGCCACCGTCATGACCGCCACGACGATCAGCACTGTCGCCGCAGTCGCCGAGACGAACCCGACCGCGAGCGCGGCGAGCACGTTCGCGATCATGACCAGGCCGAGCGCTCGACGCAGGGGCAACCGGGAGAGCATCCACAGCACGCCGCCGGCCCACACGATCACCGCGACTCCCGCGGCGGCGATCACGAGCGGGGGCAGCGCGACGCCCTGGGCGATCCAGCCGGCAGCGAGCGCGACGGCCGTTCCGAGCACGGCGCAGTACGCGGCGTCGAGCCGCAGGCTCCAGCGTCCGAACGTGTCACCGTCGATCCGTCGCATCATCGCCCTCTCGTCTCACGACTAGTGGAACACAGATCGGGCGGTCGCCGTCACCTCGATCGGCACCGAGAGCGGCAGCAGATCGGTGTGGATCGGCGCGTACCAGACGGCGCGCATCGTGACGGTGGCGCTCTGGCTATCGTCCGACGCCGCGCGCACGAGTTCGACATCGTGCAGGTCGTGGACCGCATCGGCGAGGTAGCCGCCTGCGGCCTGCCGCACCTCCGCCGAGTCGAGCTCCAGCGAGAGTCGGTCACCGTCGACCAGCACGGCGTCGAGACTCCACGCCTCCGCCGCGGCGAGCGCGGCGCCGTCGGCGAGCGTGAACAGTCGCTTCCGTTCGAGGTAGAGCGAGGTCGCCGACACGACGACCAGGATGAGCGTGAGCCCGAGCACGCAGTAGAAGATCGTCAACAGCAGCGTCGATCCCTGCTCGTCGCGGGCGCTGTCGTGTTCGGCCCGGCCCCTGCCGAGACGCATCACGGGCCGCTCCCCGCACCGTCGCGCCCGGCGGCGAAGCGCGAGACCGTCTGCGTCGCACTCGCTTCGAGCGGCACGCTCGCCGCCTGGTGGAGCGCGAGCACGTCGGGCACGAGTGGCAGGGGCACGCTCGCCGTGACCGTCACCTGCACGCGCTCCCCGGCGGCCAGACAATCACCCGAGGGGGTGCACGACACCGAGACGGATGCCGCGTCGGCGTCGACCCCGTAGTCGTCGAGCGCGATCCGCACAGCGCGCTGCACCGCCGCATCCGCCGCCTCGGCGTCGGCAGCACGCACCGCAACCCTCGCGGCCTGTCTCGCCGCACCCTCGACGGCGAGTGCACCGCCCTGGATGGCCGACATGGCGAGCACGAGGTAGACGAGCGGCACGAGCAGGATCATGCCGACGGTCAGGAACTCGAGCGAGGCGGACCCCTCGTCACTCGAGAGTCTCGAGCGCAGCATGCCCGGTCACCTCCAGAGCCCGGTCGACGCCGAGGAGTCCGACGACGGGCAGCGGCGCCCGCACCGTCACCGACACCATCGCGACGCCGTCGACGGTACTGACGCCCGCTTCGATGTCGTCGGCGTAGTCGGCCGAGACGGCCATCCCGATCAGCTCGCGTGTGCGCGCGATGCCCGCCCCCTCGCTCGACCCGGCGAGCGCAGCGTATCGAGCGCCCTCCGCGGCCGCATCGAGCACGGTGTTGCGCACGTGGAGGGCGAGGGCGAGCTGGACGACGGCGAGCGCGAGCACGGTGATGAGGATGCCGACGAGAGTGAACTCGGCGACGGCCGAGCCGCGTTCCTCACTCGCGATCGCCCGGAATCGCCCCACCGAGCGGCCGAGGGCATCGCACTGTCGGCTCAGACGCCGAGGACGCGACTGATCGCCTGATCGAAGACTCCCGAGAGCGCCGGACCTGCCAGACCCCAGATGACGATGACGAGCCCAGCGGTCATGAGCGTGATCAGCACCCAGCCGGGCACGTCTCCCCGTTCGTCCTCGAACCGCTGCTTCATCGGATTGCGCATGTGATTCCCTTTCGTCTTCGTCGGAGTGCGGAGAGATGCGTTCGGTCTCGTCGCGGGCCATCAGAAGCCCGCCTGCAGAACGAGATACCCGGGAAACAACGCGAACGCGATCGTCACGGGCAGGATCAGGAAGATGAGGGGAACGAGCATCGCCACCTCTTTGCGGCCCGCCTGCTCGATGATCGTGCGCTTCGCCTCATCGCGGGCGTCGCCCGCCTGAGACCTGAGCACCGCCGAGAGGGGCGCGCCGCGCTCGAGGGCGCCGAGCACCTGGTCGAGCGCCCGCGAGAGCGCAGGATGATCGAGGTCGTCGCGGAGCCGCGCGAGCGCCTGCCCGAGCGGTACTCCCGTGCCGACGGAGGCGACGGTTGCCGCGAACTCGGTCGGCAGCACTCCTGCGCCGTTGCCGAGGCGGGCGACTCGACGGATCGCGTCGAGCATGCCCTCGCCGGCCGTGAGGCTCAGCGTGAGGAACTCGAGGACGGTCGGGAGTTCGGCGGAGATGCGCGCGAGTCGGCGACGAGCGGCACGCTGCAGCACCCAATCGCGCACGACGGCACCGAGGGCCGCCGCGAGGAAGGGCACTGCGACGCGCACGACGGTGGGGAGCGCGCCGAACGTCGGGGCGAGGATCGCGAGCGCCGAGGCAGCTGCGAAGGCGCCGGCACCCCAGGCGAGTTGCTCACCACGGAACCGCTCGACCGACGCGGTCGAGCCTGCCTGGCGCAGTCGTCGTGCGATCGCGTCGGCACCGCCGAGCCACTCGGAGGCGGCGGTGCGAAGTGCTCGCAGGATCGGCCTCGCGAACAGGCCGAGCACCGGCGTCGGGTCTGCCGGGCGGTGGGCGAGCAGTGAGCGTGCCTCGGCCGAGATGTCGGCGACGTACGGCGCCACGCGGTCGACGAGCCGGGCACGACCGATTCGCGGCACCGTCGACAGCACGAGCCAGAGGCCGAGACCGAGCACGGCGCCGCACAGGAGTCCCAGTGCGGGCACGCTGTTCAGTGGAACCATCGGCGCTCCTCCGGGAGGCGTCCGAGGGCGACCATCGCCTGATAGGCGACGATCGTCACCACCACGCCGGCGATGATCAGGGTCGCGCCGGCCGCGGAATCGTAGGCGACGATCGCCTCGGGCCGAGACGCGAGCACGAGGAGGAGGAGCCACGGCGCTGCGACCCCGAGTCGCGCGGCATTGCGGATCCAGGACTGCCGCGCGACGACCTCGGCTCGAAGCGCCGCGTCCTCGCGCAGGTACCCCGACAGACCACGCAGAACCGCGGTCACGTCAGTGCCACCGACCTCACGGGCCATGCGCAATGTCTCGAGGATGCGGTCGGCGACCGGGTCGGCGAGCGTCCCCTTCAGCCGGTCGAGGCACGCGCCGAAGTTGCCGGTGCGCCGATACTCGTCGTCGAACGCGGCGAAGGCGGCCCGCGTCGACGACGGACCGAGCACCGCCAGTGCACCGAGGCTGTCGGGAAGCGACATGCCGGCTCGAACCGACGACACGAGGTGGTCGACGACGTCGGGCCAGACTGCGCGATTGGCCGCTCGACGACGGGTGGCGCGCGCATGCACGAGGAGCGGCACGAGCAGGGCGCCCAGCGCGGTCGCCACGATCGTGAGCACGGGAACCAGGAAGACCGCGTGCGCGATCGCACCCGCCACGAGCGCGAGCAGCGCTGCGACGATCACGATCACCGCGATCGGCACCCCGGCGAGTCCCGAGAGCGCGAGCTCGTCGCCGATCCGGCTCGCGGCTGCTCTGCGGCCTCGGCCGAGCTCTACCCTCGCCGGCCAGATCAGCGGAGAGAAGGCCAGGAGCACGCCGAGCCCGAGGAGCGCACCGAGCACGAGACTCTCACTCATCGGGCCGCCGCCGAGAGCACGATGTCGGGGTCGAGTCCGACGGCCCGGTACTTCTCGAGTCGTGCGGGCGCGGCGCCCGTCGCGATCAGCGCTCCATCGCGAGTGACGAAGATCGCGTCCGCGTCGGCTGCGGCCCCGGTGCATCCGCCGGTCGGTGCCGTGATCTCGGCGACCCGTCGGTGGCCGTCGCGATCGATCGTGAGATGCACGACGATGTCGATGCAGCTCGCAACCGTGGGCACGACGAACGCCGAGTCGATGTTGCGACCCGCGAGGAGCGGCAGGGTGCAGAGCTTCGCGAGCGCGTCGCGCGCCGAATTCGCGTGGATCGTGCACATTCCGGGCAGCCCGGAGTTGAGTGCGATGAGCAGGTCGAGGCTCTCCGCCTCACGCACCTCGCCCACGATGAGGCGGTCGGGCCGCATGCGGAGCGCCTCTTTGATGAGGCGGCGCAACGTGATCTCACCGGTGCCCTCGAGGCTCGGCTGACGGCACTGCAACGCAACGAGGTCGCGCACGTCGAGGTCGAGTTCGAAGGTCTCCTCCACCGTGACCACTCGATCGCTCGAACGAGCGGCGGAGACGAGCGCGTTCAGCATCGTGGTCTTGCCGGTGTGCGTCGCACCCGACACGAGGATGTTGGCTCCGGCGAGCACGCCCATCCGGAGGAACTCGGAGGCGTGCGGAGTCAGCGAGCCGAGCTCGACGAGTGCACCCAGCGATCGGATGCGGCGCTGGAACTTGCGGACGTTCACGCTCCAGTGCGATCGCGCCACGTCGGGAATCGCGACGTGGAGACGAGAGCCGTCGGGCAGCGTCGCATCGACGAACGGCGACGAGAGGTCGACGCGTCGGCCCGAGTGCTGCAGCATCCGCTCGACGAGCTCCCGCACCTCGCCATCCGACAGCACGACCGTCGTGAGCTCGGCCACCCCCTGTCGGGCGACGAACACTTTCGTCGGCGCATTGATCCAGATTGCCCGAATGGTGGTTGGGGGTAGTTGCGCAGGGTTGTCTGCCGCACGATTCCGGGCTTCCTGCCATTGTCGGCAGTTGGATGAGAGTGCCCTATTTCGGGACTCTTGCGGACTCGCTGCGGACTGGGCCGAACGGGATCAAGGCTTTCGCTTGCGTCCGAGCGACTGTCGTGACTGCGATGGCAGCGCCCATGGGTCGACGGGACGATCGAGATGCGCCTTCACTTCCGACAGGTAGAACCGCCAGGATCGTCCTATCCGGAATGCTGGGATGTCACCACCATTCGCCTTGACGTAGATCGTCGACGGGTGCACTCCAAAGTGCTCAGCAAGTTCCTTCACGGTCAACGCGCGTTCATCGCTCATGGGACTCAATCGTCCACAGTGCGCCGCGTTTGTTACGTCGAGTTTGGCTCGTCACAACGAAAGTTGGTGTACACACCAATTCTCGGCCCGAGTGTTACGTCGAAGGCGCAAATGCACCTTTCGAACCGCGAGAATCGGCCCATGAACCTACGTCACGCATACACGGTAGAAGCGATCGCAGAAGAGACGGGCAAGTCGAAAGAGTACATCCGGGGGCTCATCCGTGACAACAAACTGCCGGCGAAGCGACTCGGCAAGACCCCGTTGGTTCTCGCCGCAGACTATGAGGTCTTCCTCGAATTGCTACCGGAGGCCTAGTGATCAGCTAGACGTTCGACCAGGCGGGGCAGGAACTCATGGAACTTCGTGGCGTTCGCACTGGTGGAGCCATCTGCCGGCAGTAGTAGTTCTTCGCCGTCGATCGTCACTACTGCTCTCGCCAGAACGTCTTCGGTCTCACTGCGCAAATAGTCCGGGCCGTCAACCATGCGAACTCGTTCCAGCGCGGACAGCGGTGTCGCGGTGATGAGGACTCCTTGAACCTTCGAGTAGGTCACGTCGAACAGAAGGCCCTCAGTGAACAGCAAAATCCGGAATTCGTCCTCGCCGGCCGTCATGTCGACGGTGACGTAGTCGATGTCCCGACCGTCCAAGATGTACGCAATCCGCGAGGTAACAGTTCCGCGCAAGTAGATGTCCGTGACGGCGAACAACTTGCCGTCGCCCCAGTTTTGGTTCGCCTTCGACAGGGTTTCCTGGATCTTCTTCGCGTCTTCATAGTCAGCCATCGGTAGTCCCCCCGTGTAGGCAGCGGCGTTGCTGCCCTAACACCATGGCACAACACCTCTCGCGTGCGATGGGGGTAGGTGCTTCGGGGGGAGAAAAATGATCGAGGGCGCGGTCTTAGTCGATGCTGTTCTCTGAAAACGTCTCGAGGTCAGCTACGGAATGTGCATCAGCCCGCGCTTTTTCTCTCCGATGGTCACCCATCTCCCCGACAACAGGCGAGGCCAGAATCTCCACTTGTACAGCATCCATGACTGATAGTCGGGGTTCGGGATCACCTGAATGCGGGAACCAGCGGCATGCGGCGCCCAGCGTTTCGGCACCACCCAGACAACGCCGATCCAGGTCTCTGCGAGCTTGTCCTTTGGCACCGTCATTTCGATCTCAACAGCGTCATCGTGCGCTGAGAGCACTGGGGGTAGCGCTGGGGTGTCAAATGCGGTGTAGCCCCATACCCGGATTTCTGGCTCGTACAGGAGGTGCGGACCCATTGGTCGAACAGTCACGGTGATCTTCGTGACACCGTTCTCAACCACTCCGGAGCGGTCAAGAGTGAAGCTCATTGCCCGTGGTGCCGACTCGCTGTGCCGAAGGATGAAGTCGACCACTGCGACAATGATTGCCACAATGCCGACGACGGCTAGGAGTCCCTGTACTCCGGCCCACCAGGGTTGTTCAAGCCAAGGTGTCTCGATGCGCACGAGTGAAGCCTATGGGCGAAGGTGCCCGGAGTACGGTCATTTCGCTGCCGCGCGTGCGAACTCTCGCCCGAGAAGGATTGCAGTCGTGCGCGGATCATTGTCTCGAATCGGCTGCATGTGAAAGTGGTATTCCGCGGGAGCCGGAGCGACTGATGCTGCTGCGAGCCCGGCACCCGAAGGCCCGCTGACCGACATCGACGACGGAGCAGCGACCAGCCCTTCGACCACGGAACGCGTGTTTCGCATGGAAGACTCAAGCCCCTTGTCGAAGCCAGCACCAACGAACGTGCCGATCTCCTCGAACACCTTCGACGGAGAATGAATACCCAGCGCATCCTTCGCCGCCTTAACCGTCGCCGCAGCAAGCCGGGCCGCAGTGTCAGCAGCGTCACCGATCATCCCCCGAAGACCGTTAATCAGACCCGAGACAATGTCCTCACCCGCACCAAACAGCCACGACCCAGCATTACCGAACGGCGACTTCACGACGCCGGGGATCTCCCCAACCTTCGTGCCGACCTTGCCGACACCTGCACCAGTGGAGCGTTCGATGTTGCCCCACCCGCCTGCCGTCGCAGAGTCGGCCCCAGCCCACGCGGAACCGAACTGCGGGGCCACTTGCCCAGAGAACCCGAGAATGCGGCCCATCGTGTCGAGCAGACCGTTGCCCGTCGAGGCAGCCACCGCACCCACACCAGAGCGAGTGCGCCCGTCCGCGTCCATCCATGTGCCACCGAACTTCGCACCCGTCGCGGAACGGAACACATCCATATCCGCACCCATTGCAGTGAGCCCGCCACCCATGCCGCCCCGGACACCCTCAATGCCCTGAACCGAAATGGTCTTGTTGTCGAGCCAGTACTGCCCCCACTCCTCACCAGTCGGAAGCCAGTCGCCGAGAAGGCCCTTGTGGTCTGCGAGGGAGTCCCAGATCTTCTGTAGCTCAGTGCCGTTGAACAGGTTCCCGTCAGCGAACCACTCGCCGACGTCACCGATCTGACCGAACAGTCGAGAGGGGCCGGTTCGCATGTCGGGCTGGTCGCCCTTGCGGAACCGATCCTGATCCGGGAGCAACGGGCCAAGACCCGGCCCCGCACCGTCAAGCTCCATCGCAGTAAGGAACCCCTCGAGCGCCGGAATGCCCTCGTCGTTGATCCAGTCAGCCAGGTCGGCCAGGGTCGGCATCAACGACTCGCCGACCTTCTCCTGAACCTCACCGAACGCGTTCCGCAGAATGTCAAGCTTGCCCGCCGCAGTAGTGGCGTCCGTCTCCGCGAAGCCACCAACCTGCGTGCGCAATCCCTGCATGATCGCGTCAAGATTCCCCGCAACCGAACCAGTGTCCTCGAAGTCGATACCGATGTCCTTGAGCGCACGCCCCTGACCGAGCAGCGCCTTCCCCAGATCCTCAGCCGCAGACGGCAGATCCTTACCCGTCTTGCCCGCATAGTCCGCAAGCAAAGGCGTCAGATCCATGATCTGCTGACCAGTCAACCCATACTGGGCAAGCTGCGCCTGACCAAGGGCGAAGGCATCGTCGTCGTAACGTGTCTTCTTCGCCATCTCAGAGTTGAGCCGGCGCATCGCCTCAATGTTCACGTCCGCGAGGGCCGGGAACTGCTCATACGCGTACGCCAAGCGGCTCTGAGCCTGCTCTGCCTCCGCGTAAGCCTTCACCGAGTCGGCACCAAACTTGATCGCGCCAGCAGCCGCCACGGCAAGGCCCGCCGCCGCAACAGCCCCCATGCGTTTGAACTGACCCCCGACGTTGTCAGCTTCGTCACCAACCTTGCGGATGGTCGTCGACGCGTTCTTGTCGCGACCATAGATGTCAAACGTCAGGGACTTCGTCGCCATGAGGCACCTACTTCTGTGGAAAAAAACGCCGGGGATAGATAAATGAAGAGGGCGCGGTCTTCATCGATCGCTGGCCCAAAGAATCGGGGTCATTCGTCGTTGGGCCAGGACTCCCAGTGGTCTTCGTCAGCCCATGGGCTGCGGGGGGTCGGGGCGAACAGTTCGTCTTGGTCTGCATCGCGTGGTCGCATGGCGTCTCCTCGAGGGGTGGGGGTGCCGTTCCAGTGATGGAGGGCACCCCCGTGGTGCGCGCTGCGGGTGAGTGTCGCTCTGCCCGCATCCGTCCTTGTCCGGGTAAGGAGTTCACGTAGGAACCCCGGATAGGTGCGGTTGACGCGCAGATCTAGGTGGCGCTGTTCTGGAAGTACTTGACTGCACCAGTGGTGTCGACGAGCGCGCTGTCGAGGCGGGAGATCGCGCGGAACGAGATCACATCACGGTCGTGGGCGAAGTCTTCCGAGCGCTCGAAGCGAAGTCCGCCGACCTGACGAACCCAGTAAGCGCTGATGTCGCCGAACAGGATCGACTTCGCGTTCGCAGCCATGGCGGGCATCGTCGGGTCTGTGTAGACGGGGCGCCCCAGGAGCGTGCCGGCCGAACCCGATCCGGGGATGACATCGGCGCTGAACACGTAGTTGCCGGTGCTGTCGCGCAGCTTCCGAATGATGTTCAAGGTGCTGTTCTTCATCAACCAGGCGGCTGCCGCAGAGCGCGCGTAGGGTTCCGCGAGCGAGGCGACGAGGTCGTGCAGCAAGTCGCCTCCCTGCCCCACCGTGGTCTGTGCACCGAGCGACGTGGCAGTGCCAGTGGGGCCGGTAACGCCGAGGGTTGCACCGGTCAAGATGCCGGTGGGCTGGCCGGTGCCGGTACCGGTGATCGCGTTGGCACCAAAGCCATTTCCGATCGCGATGCCCGCGTTCTTCGCGAGGTGTCCGACCAGGTCGAAGTTGGAGTCGTTCGCAAGCTCGTGGGTCACTTCCACCCGGAAGGCGTACTTGTATCCGCCGAGGGTGATCGTGCCGAGGCCGGGGTCAGACTCTGCGATGGTGCCGCCTTCTGCCACGATGGCTGCGGTCGAGAAGGCGGTGCTCTTCGGAATCTTGATCGGCTCGCCCGTATCGGAACGAAGCACGGTTGCACCAGCGGAGAGAATCGATGAAGTCTCGACCAGGTGGCGCTGCAAGATGCTGTAGAAGCTCGTCCCAAGCAGGCCGCTGCCGCTGGTCGTGGCAAGGTCTCGCTTTTCAATGCCGGGCTGGAATCCCGACCGCATCTCCTCGGCGGGGATGTCGATCTCGATGGGTTCGTTCGACCGGTGATCGATGATGCGTCGAAGCTTCGTGTCAAGTTCGCGGTCTTCGGTGCTGCGGAAATCGCGTGCGGCCTTGGTGCCCATCAGGTTGCGGAGCGCATCGTTTGCCTCGGCGTCGTTCCGCTCGTCAGCGTCGATCTTCTTGATGCGTTCACCGAGTACGTTGAGATCAGCGGTGATCGCCCGATACTCGGCTTCCTCAGTTCCGGTCAGACCCCGCTTCTGCTCTTCGGCATGGTCAAGGAGCGCCTTGGCCTGGTTCCACGTGCGCTGTCGTTCCGTCTGCAGTCGATCGCGAAGTTCGCTCATCTGCCGCCCCCTAGATCCTGCTCGCCTTGTAGTGGGCGAGCGCTTCACGGCTGATGCGGTACCGCCCAGCCACTGTTTCGGCTCTGAGCCGACCGTCTGTGATGGCTTTGCGAACCCCTCGCGAGGTCATCCACAGTTGGGCGGCTACTTCCGTGGTGGAGAGCCACTCTGACTCTGAGGCCAGTTCCGGCTGCGCTTCTCGGGTGGTGCCTGTGGCGGAACGACGCCACTGCAATGCGGCAACGTTCATTGCCACCAATGCGGCGTCCAGGTGTGGATCTTGGCCGCGGACTTTGCGTCGGAATTCCTCGAGGCCTGCGTAGTGGTTCAGCAGCGAGCAGACACGCCCGGAGAGGATCGCAACGGCACCGTCGAGCCCGTGGACGAGGTGTTCGGGCGGGCGGAAGCTCATCGTTCTCCTGCTTCCAGTGCGAGGATTTCGGCTTGGGCTGCGTAGATGAACCTCAGCCGGTCTCCGCTGGGAACGTCGCCCATCTGGGCGTCGATGATCTCGACGAGTGCCGTGATGATGTGCCACCGGAGTTCGACAGCGTCGAGGTCGGATCGGTTGAGGGTGTCGATGAGGGTGTCCATGCCGCCGCTGATGTCGCCGTTCAGTGCCGGTCCCAGGACGCGCATGACTGCTTCGTGTGCGATCGTTCTGATGTCGTCGGTCATGGTCGTTTCCTTCCAGCCCAGAACCCGCCTTGTGGCCGGCCTTCACGGGCGTACAGGGCGCAAGCTGTCTGCAACGGGCAGAGAGTGCACGTCTCCTTGAGTTCGATGAGGTCACCCGGTGTGAGGTCATCTGCGACGAATCGTTCGTCGTTGAGGCACAGCGGACGGGTGGTCTGCATTGCTTCTTGAAGGGCAGCGAAGGCTGTCTCCCCCCTCATGCGATCTTCTCCATGTCATGGGTACGCATCGGTGATCCCTTCATCTGGGTAGTCCGTAGTTGTCGGCGAACTCGCGACCATCGACGCTCAGGAATTCGTACGCTTCGTCGCCTGACTCCGCGCCCTCCCATTCGTCGTGGCGGGGCAGCTCGCGCTGGTACGCGGCGATGAGGTCACTGGCGTCCTGAACGCTCATGGACTGCCACAGCTCCTCGCGAGATTCGTTGGGCGGTTCGTTGTAGCAATGAATGTGGTAATCGCGGAGCATCGTGAGCTGACGGCTAGTTGCACGATCGTCATAGATGTCATGGCTGAAAGGGCTTGCGCGTCCGATTTCCCCGAAATTGGACCTCACATCTTCTTCTTTGGTTGAACTTGTAATTGGTTCTTCTTTGTCGGCCACCACGCCAGTAGCCCCTTCTGGCACCACGCCAGTAGGGGGATGCAAGACGGCAGTAGGAAGCGCCACTTTGTAGCGGTTCGTCTGCCAGTCGCCGTTCGCCTTTGGCCGTCGCTGGATCTCGATCAACCCAAGCTCTTCGAGTGATTTGAGCGCACGCCGTGCGGTCTTCTCCGAAGTTCGTGACTCGCTCCCGATCGTCTTGATCGACGGGTTGCAGAGCCCGGTTCGGTGATCACGGTGGTCGAGCAGAACGAGGTATACAAGGAACGTGTTCTTGTCGCTCAGGTACTCCGGGTTGCGGATGAGCCAGTGCGGCAACATCGTGAAGCCGGTCGATTTTGCGGCCATATGTTCCCCCTCTCGGAAACACCAGGGCGACCCACCACTGATGGAATGGGCCGCCCGTTCGGGTTCCGTTGGGGCTAGTTCTCGAGGTCTGCGAGTTGCGCCGTCTGGTCGATGTTTCGACGCAGCACACGGCCTGTGCCCTGACCGGCGGCCAGGTCGCGCAGATCGCCGCAGAGATCGAGTGCTGCGCCAATCTCCATCGACACGCCCAACTTCACCGACCACGGGACGAAGTAGGTGAGCGTGTCTGCCCACTCTTCGGCGAATGGGGCGAGATCGGGCGTCGGGAGATCGACTCCGTATTGCTGGAGGAGTCGCTGTGCACCCTCGGCCCACGCGTGAGGGGAAGTCGGCGTCTCAGTGCTGGCACTGGCCCGAGTCGCTTTGCGGTCGCTTACGATTGATGTAGACATAATTCAGCGGTTCCTTTCGTAGTGGTTTGGTTCCGTTGTTTGCCCGGCCGGGTTGCAGCCCATTGGCCGGGCATTCTTCTTTTGGGGGTCTGCCCCGATTGGTTCGCGCATCGTTCAGTCGAATGCAGCGTCGATGTATGCCTGAATGTCAGCAGCGCGGAACATCCGCCGACCGCCGATGAGCCCTGACTTGGGCGCGGTGCGGTTGTGGAGCATCCAGCGCAGTTGCGCCGGCGACTTGCGGAGCGCCGACGCCGCTTCCTCGAGTGTGAGGAGCGACATCGCGTTGGGATGGGCAACGGTCATGATATCTCCGTTCCTAGTTGAGATTGACTGTGGATTCTAGTAAACCACGGTTTCTAGTTGTGTGCAACTAGCCGAGCGTGTACCTTATAGCCGTGGCCAGAGATACATCGCAAGAGGAGTCCAGCCCGCTCGACCGCCAGGTTGGCGAGAACGTGGTCCGCCTTCGAGGAGACCGCTCCCAGAAGGAACTCGCCGACGAGATGCGTGAGCGTGGCTACAAGTGGTCGCAGGCCACAGTGTGGGCCGTCGAGAAAGGTAACCGGCCATTGCGTCTGGCCGAGGCGGCGGTGCTCGCAGAAATCCTCCGCGTGAGCGTGGGTGTCCTCCTCGGCGATGAGGTCAGCGTGGTGGTGAAGCAGGACGTGGATGCCGTCGAACGCGCTCAACAACAGGTCCATCAGGCATTTCTCGCGTTTCGGTCAAGCCAACGCCGACTCGCGCGGACGGCCGACCGATTCGCCCAAACCGGAAGGGCGCTTCCTGTTGAGACGAGCCATCTCGAATCACTGCTGAGACTCACGCCGGATGACATCCTCGCGATTGAGCGAGCAGCGGAGCGGGAATCCGTCCAACTCAAGGCGAAGTATCCAGGACCGCCCGACGAGACTGAGCCGACAGGCCCGACGCCGTACTTCGATGTCTTTGGGGACGCTTACCGCAACTTCGCAGAACGGGACATGAGCGATGTCATCGATCCAGAAACGTGAGAACGGCAAGTGGCGAGCTCGCTACCGCGATGCGGCCGGCAAAGAGCATGCGCGGCACTTCGACCGGAAGGTAGACGGACAGCGGTGGCTCGACACCGTGACCGCGGCAGTCGTTACGGGAGCATATGTGGACCCGAATGCGGGTCGCCTTACGTTGCGCTCGTACTTCGAGGAGTGGTCTGCACGGCAGTTGTGGGAGTCCGGCACTCGTCGCGCGATGGAACTCTCGATGCGGTCGTGTTCGTTCGCCGACATCGAGTTGAAGAGGATTCGCCGGTCTGACGTTGAGACTTGGGTCAAGCTGCTCGCGACCACCCTCGCGGCCAACACGGTTCACGCCCGCGTGCAGAACGTGCGATCCGTTCTGCGAGCCGCCGTGCGCGACAAGGTGATCGCGTCCGACCCTTCAGCAGGGGTTGTGTTGCCCCGTAGACGCCGCGTCGAGCACGCAATGCGAATTCCCGCACCCGACACGGTGGGGGCGCTCTATGAGGCCTCTGACGAGTGGTTCAAGACGTTCATCGCGTTGTGCGCGTTTGCCGGCCTGAGGCTTGGTGAGGCGGCGGGCGTCAGGCGCTCCGACATCGATTTCCTGCGGCGCGCGCTCAAGGTAGAGCGGCAGGTGCACCGGCAGCCAGGGCATGAGCTTGAGATCCGACCACCGAAGTACGGATCCGAGCGCACTGTGCACCTTCCAGACGGGCTACTGAACGTGCTGTCTGACCATATCCGCGAGGTGGGCGTCTACGGGCTCGAGGAGTGGCTGTTTCCCGGCATGGACGGTGCACCGATGCTGCCGCGCAAGCATGCCTACACATGGGATCGACTGTGCATGAAGATCGGCGTCGAGGGCGTCACCATTCACGATCTGCGGCACTACTACGCGTCAGGGCTGATCGCGTCAGGCTGCGACGTAGTGACCGTTCAGCGAGCCCTTGGGCACAAGACCGCGACCGTCACGCTGAACACGTACAGCCATCTTTGGCCGTCTGCGGATGATCGCACGCGAGCCGGGGCACAGTTCTTGATGGATCAGTCGTTCGGGTTTCCTGCGGACCGTGTGCGGACTGGGGAGTAGCACTCCCCCGGAAATATGGGCATGAACGGCCTATTGGGCGCGTTGATCCAGATCTCCTCGACCTCGTGGTCGTCGAAGAAGGGCTGCAGCTGTCCGTAGCCCGTGATCGAGGCGACGACGTCGCGCGTCGTGCCGAGCTCGTCGCCGAGCTGGGCGTGCGCTCCCGAGAGTGCACGCTCGCTGTAGCTCCGCACCTCTTCACGGGCGTATCTGGCCGCTGCCGACTCGTCGCGTGCGAGATCGACGCCGTCGCGCAGCACCCGCGTGCGCACCCGGTCGGCGATGGTGCGCACGGGGTCGGTCATGGCACCCATCATGCGTTGCAGCGGATGCCTCGCCCCGAAGTTATCCACAAGCCGGCGAGCGCCGCGGACACGGGTGACGCCACCTGTGCCGGAACCGCCCCTGCCGCTCACTAGAATCGGCTGACCCGACCCGGAGGCAGCATGAGCATCTCACTCGACTCGGAGGTCGCGCGCGCGGCCATCGCGAAGCGCGATCTCGTCGTCGATCTCGCACGCGTCGCCTGCGTGCTGCTCGTAGTGGTCATCCACCTGCTGATGATCGGCGTCGGCATCGGCGCCAACGGGGCGATCATCGCGTCGCGCCCGCTCGAGGCCCAGCCCTGGTTCGCGGCCGCGACGTGGGCGGGCCAGATCATGCCGCTGTTCTTCGCCCTCGGCGGCTTCACCGCGCTCACCGCGTGGCGCAGCCTCGAACGACGCGGCGGAGATCAGGTCGACTTCGTGCGGGGCCGGGTGCTGCGGCTCGCCCGACCCGCGCTGCCCCTCTTCCTGTTCTTCTCGGTCGCCCTGGGCGCCGCGACGCTCGCCGGTGTCGACCCCGCGTTGCTCGACACCGTTGCCACGGGCGTCGGCAGCCCGCTCTGGTTCCTCGGGGCGTTCCTGCTCGCGCAGTCGTTCGCCCCGATGATGGTTCGCCTGCACGAGACGGCACCCGCCCGCACCATGCTTGTGCTGTTCGCCGGTGCCGTGCTGGTCGACGCCGCGCGCATCGCCACCGGCATCGACGAGATCGGTCTCGCGAACCTCGTCTTCGTCTGGTTCTTCGTGCAGCAGCTCGGGTTCTGGTACTCCGACGGCTGGTTCAGGGCGCGTCGCCCCGCACAGCTGCTCGGGCTCGTCGCCATCGCGTACGCGGCCCTCGCCGGGCTCGTGGTCGCCGGGTGGTACTCCCCCGACATGCTCGTGAACCTCAACCCGCCGACCGTGCCGCTCGCCCTGCTCGGCGTCGCGCAGGTGAGCCTGCTCTCCCTCGTGCACCGACCCCTCGCCGCGCTCATGCGCGGCAGGCGCATGCAGGCGGGCGTCTTCTTCCTCGGCTCCCGCGCCATGACGATCTACCTCTGGCACCTCCCGGTGATCATCGCGGTCGCGGGCATTGCACTGCTCGTTCCGCCCCTCTCTCCCGCCCCGGGCAGTGCAGCCTGGTGGTTCTCGCGAATCATCGTCTTCGTCTCCGTGCTCGCCCTCGTGCTGCTCGTGTCGATGCCGCTCGCGCGATTCGAGACCGCATCGACCGCCGTCCCCGATGGCTTCACCCGCCCTGGCGGTCCGGCGACCCGGCTCGCCGCCGCGTTCACGTTCCTCCCGGCGTTCGCCGTGATGCAGTTCTTCCTCGACCTGCCGATCGCGATCGGCGGCGCGCTGTCGCTCGCGATCGCCCTCTGGCTGCTCCGGAGCCGGCCTGCCCGCAACGCCTAGACTGATCGGGCACTCGCGGGAGTGGTGAAATCGGCAGACACGCAGGATTTAGGTTCCTGTGCCTTCGGGCGTGTGGGTTCAAGTCCCACCTTCCGCACGCGGCGCGGCGACGCGAAATCCTGTCCAAGCGTCGGCAGTCGCGCTAGCGTCGAAACACCGACGCATCTGGAGGAACACACATGACCGATTTCGTGGACCCGCTCGAAGAGCCGCTGAGCCTCGACCGCGACCCCAACCGCCCCGCATCTCTCGATCCCGAGATCAGCGAGGAATGGGTCGAGTACGACGCCGACGGCAACGAGATCAAGAAGGACGACACCTCGGCCTGAGACGCAGGCGAACCCAGGCAGGCGCTGAACCGTCGGGCCGACCCTGAGCGTCAGGCCGACGGCGGCCCTGCCGTGATTCGCGCCCGCGCGTACGCCTCGATGCGCTCGGCGGGCACCGACCAGTCGGACTCGAGCCACCACGTGGCACCGGCCTCGGCCCACGGCCGCACGATCGCGGCGTCGGCCGCGGCATCGGTGCCGCTCGTCGTGCCCTCCTGGATCACGTCGAACGGTCGATCGGCGATCCCCAGGCGGGTGCGCTCGGCCCGGATCCAGGCGATCGCCTCGGCCGCAATCTCGGGGGTGAAGAGGCGCGTCTGCTCGTCGGCGCTCTCAGGCGAGTTGCCGGGGGGCGCGTAGTTCGGGATCCACCCGTCGTACCGAGCGACCCGGCGCATCGACTTCATCCGCGGCCAGAGCCCGACGACCCAGGTGGGAATGCGGGGCTGCTGCACGATCGCGGGCGGCAGCATCGAGTCGGTGCGCTTCGCGCGGTAGTGCTGCCCTTCGAACTCGAATGGCTCGGCTCGCCACATCTGCTGCATCAGCTCGAGCGACTCGTCGAGCAGTTCGGCGCGCTGCCTCCGCCCGGGGTCGTCTTCGAAGATCCAGAAGCGAGGCTCGGCCTCGGAGACGCCGAGGCCCGCCGAGAGGATGACGCGGCCGCCCGAGAGCCGGTCGACCGTCATGGTCTGGCCTGCGAGCTCCCATGGCCGGCGGCGCGGCACCGGCGTCAGCATCGTGCCGAGCTTGATGCGCTCCGTCACCATCGCGGCCGCCGCGAGCGTCGACCAGGGGTCGGTCGCCCAGATGCCCTCCCAGACGAAGAACCCGTGCCAGCCGGATGCCTCGGCGAGCTGCGCCAGCTCGACCGCGAGGCTCGGATCACTGCCCGTGTAGATGAAGCCGTGTCGCATGCGACCGAGCGTACGGTCGGCCACCGACATCCGCGGTCATCTTCGGCTCACGGAACCGGACATTCGTGTCAGGCGCTCAGGTGCGCCCCCTATGATGGTAAGGCAAACCTAACCTCACCGAAGGGTCGCCCCCATGACGATCGCCCCCACTGTCCCGGCCCGCACCGATGCCGAGCCCCTCGACGTCGCAGCGCTCGTGCGCGCGGCCTCCGCCGACGACCACAAGGCCGCCGAGTCCCGTGGCTACATCGTGCAGCTCATGGGCGGCGAACTCTCGCTCGAGGAGTACACGCGCTACCTCGCTCAGTTCGGCTGGGTCTACGAGGCACTCGAGGAGCGCGGCAGCCGGGACGGCGACCCGGCGGTCTTCGACCCCGAGCTCGCCCGCATGGCCGCGATCGAGGCCGACCTCGCCGCGCTCGGTGCCGCCGACTGGCGCACCTCGCACCCGGCGCTGCCCGCGACCGTCGAGTACGCCGCGCACCTGCGGGCGGTCTCCGGCGACGACGTGCGCTACCTCGCGCACCACTACACGCGCTACCTCGGCGACCTCTCGGGCGGCCAGGCCATCGCGCGTCTCGTGGCCCGCCACTACGGCGCCACCCCCGAGCAGTTGAGCTTCTACCGCTTCGACATCGCCGAAGACGGGGTCGTGCGCTACAAGCGCGGCTACCGCGAGGCGATGAACGACCTCGCGCTGGCGCCCGAGCAGGTCGACGTGCTCATCGCCGAGGTCCGCACCTCGTTCCGCATGAACAGCGCGATCTTCGAGGCACTCTCGGCCTGACCGCTGCGGCCGGTCCGGCCGCCCGTTTCACACGACGGCTCACCCCACGGGGTGAGCCGTCGTCATACTGCAGGCGGATGCCGCTCGCAATCCCCCTCGGTAGACTGCAACGAAACCACGCCGCTGACCCGGCAATCGCCGTGTCTCGACGCCGACAGGAGATCCCCCAGTGATCCACACCTCGCTCATCCCTTGGCTCGACCCCGAGACGATCATCTCGGGCGCCGGCCCGTGGGCGCTCGTCGTCGTCTGCGCGATCGTCTTCGCCGAGACCGGCCTGCTCGTCGGCTTCCTCCTGCCGGGTGACACGCTGCTGGTGATCTCGGGCCTGCTCACGCACACCTCGCTCGTCTTCGGCGTCGACATCTGGTGGGTGTGCCTCGCCATCGGCATCGCGGCGTTCATCGGCGGTGAAGTGGGCTATCTCATCGGCCACAAGTTCGGGCCACGCGTGTTCGAGCGCAAGGAGTCGGGCCTGTTCAGCGTCAAGAACGTCGAACGCACCAACGCCTTCTTCGAGCGCTTCGGCGCGCTCGCGATCATCCTCGCCCGCTTCGTGCCGATCGTCCGCACGTTCGCCCCGGTCGCAGCGGGCGTCGGGCACATGAACTACAAGAAGTACACGCTCTACAACCTCATCGGCGCGCTCATCTGGGGCGCCGGGCTCACGTACTTCGGCTACCTCATCGGCTACATCCCGCCGATCGCCGAGTTCGTGCAGGAGTACATCGACGTCATCCTCATCGGCGCCGTCGTGCTCACGCTCATCCCGACGCTCTGGCACTACTTCGCCTCAGCGCGCAAGGCGAAGCAGGCCGAAGCAGCCGGCGCCGACGTCATCACCGACGAAGAAGAGGCGGCCCATCTCGTGCTCGACCCCGAGGTCTTCGAGCGCGGCCCCGAAGAGCACTGATTCGCGACGCTAGACGAGGCGCCAGACGGTAGTGGTGCGCTGACCGGCGTCCCAGAGCACCGCCGCGAAGCTGTCCGCTCCGAGCGGTGCGATGCCCTCGACGAAGCCGTCACCGGCGTAGTCTTCCAGGTCGATCATCTCGACCAGGCCTGCGTTGGCGAGATCTCCATCCGCGAGGACCGGCCCCATCTCGGCGGCGAGGAGCAGGATGCGGCCGTCGGAGAGATGGCCACCCGAGACGTCGAATCCCATCTCCAGGTCGAGGATCGCGGCGTCCAGGGACGCGTCGATCGTGGGAACCGGCCATGTCGCCACGACAGCGCGCTCGGGATCGGACGGGTACGGGCTGAACAGAACCCGGTCTCCGAGCGGGCCGAACGACAGGGTGACGAGATCCTCGTCGCGGAAGATCTCCTCGACCTGGAGGCGGCCGCCAGCGTCTCGGATGGCGGTCTGAAGGTTGCCGTCCTGCCCCATCACGAAGTCGCACAGAACGACCGATTCAGTCGGGTGGCCATGCAGGTACGTCGCTGCGTCCTCTGCATCGACGACGACTTCGTCGATCACGGTGCCCGTGGGTTCGAGGAGCAGCACTCGGTGCGAATCGGAGGACGAGCGTCCCTCGCGAGGGGAGCTCGGCGCCGTCGCGATCAACCGACCCGACGGGAGGAAGACCGCGCCGTCCGCGGCGATCGCGACGCGCGCGACCGGCACCCCGAGATCGCCGGACACGATCCAGAGCTCGTGTTCAACGTTCGCCGCAAGGGAAGAGAGGTCGGGCGTCACCGCGAGCAGCTCGGCCGACGACGGGAGGCAGGTGGTCGAGCTGCGCTCGATCTCCGCAGCGTCGTTCCACACGATGAGGTCGCCGTCGTCCAACGAGACCAACCGCCCCGAGCGGCCGCTCGCGCTCGGCAGTCGCCCGCGGAGTTCATTCACGATCCCGACAAGCTCTGCGCGATGCCCCATCCGCCAATACTACGCAGCGAGGCGGAGGGCCCTGCGCGCCGCTCAGCAGTTGCGCGGGCACACGGCTGAACAGCTTCGGCACCGTGCGGAGCGTCCCACACGTCTCACGGATGCCGCGACTGCTCCTGTTCCGCCCGGCCGGCCGGCTCGAGCTGGAACGTCGAGTGCTCGACGTCGAAGTGCTCGCTGAGGCATCCGCCGAGCTCGTCGAGCAGTTCACCCGTGCGCCCCGAGGCGAAGACCTCGGGCTCGACCTCGACGTGCGCACTGAAGACGTGCGAGCCCGAGGTGATCGCCCACACGTGCACGTCGTGCACCGCCACGACGCCCGCCGTGCGCAGGATGTGCGCCCGGATCTCGGCGACGTCGGTGTCTTTGGGCGCCGATTCGAAGAGCACCCGCGCGACGTCGCGGAGCAGCGACAGGGCACGCGGCACGATGAGCGCGGCGATCAGGAGCGAGGCGATCGGGTCGGCGGCATCCCAGCCCGTGAAGACGATCACGAGCGCGGCGGCGATGACGAGCGCCGAGCCGATGAGGTCGCCGAGCACCTCGAGGTAGGCGCCGCGGAGGTTGATCGAGTCCTTCGCACCGCCCCGCAGCACGAGCATCGCCGCGACGTTCGCCACGAGTCCGATGGCGGCGACGACGAGCATCGGCACGCCCTGCACCTCGTGGGCCTCGCCCTCGGCACCGCTCACGAGTCGGCCGACGGCGCCGATCGCGACCGAGACCGCGACGACCACGAGGATCACGCCGTTCACGAGCGCCCCGAAGACCTCCGCACGCCGGTAGCCGTAGGTCTGGCGGTCGGTCGCAGGCCGGGCGGCGACGAACGCCGCGACGAGGGCGACGACGAGGCCGATGAGGTCGCTCGCCATGTGGCCCGCATCGGCGAGGAGCGCCAGCGAGCCGCTGAAGACGGCGCCGATCACCTGCACGATGAGGAAGGCGCCGATGATCGCGATGGCGATCCAGAGCCGGGTGCGGTTCGCGGTCGCTGCGTGGTCGTGATCGTGTGCCATGTCCCATCCAGCGTAGGCCGGGAATCGGCGATCGGCCCTAGATAGGAATGAGTCGCGTTCTCAGCCGGATCACGCGCCGTTCCCCCGCCCGCAGCGCGGGCTCAGCCGAGGCCCGAGCGGAACCCATCGCGCCAGCTCGGCCAGGTCGGCGTCCACCCGAGACCGCGCTTCGCCTTCGCGTTCGACGCGCCCCGCGCCTTCGTCATCATCGAGACGCCGTGCTCGCCGATGAGCGGCTTCACGACCCACGCCGGCACGTGCATCGGCGGCTTCGCTCCGATCGCCTCGGCGAGCGCCGGCAGCCAGTCCGAGACCGCGGCCGGCTCGTCGTCCACGATGTTGTAGACGCCGGCAGCGCCCCGGAGCACGGCAGCAGCGGTCGCGGATGCCGCGTCGTCGACGTGGCAGAACGAAGTGACCCCCGTGCCGCCTCCCACGAGCGGGAGCCTGCCGGCCGCGAGCATCGTCACCATCTCGCCCCCGCGCCCGAGCGCCTGCCCGGGGCCGTAGAGCGCCCCGTAGCGCAGCGCGAGTCCGCCGACACCGGTCGTCGCCTCCTCGACGTACCGGATCGCGGCGAGCGACTCCTTCGAGGCCGCCGTCGGATGCGGGTCGAGCGGATCCTCCTCGGTCTTCACCGCACCGCCGGTGCGTTCGTACGGCCAGCCCGCGAAGCTCTGCGCGATGAATCGCCTCATGCCGACCTCCGCGCCCGCCGCGAGCAGATGGTCGGTGCCCCGCGTGCGAAGCTCGTTCGTCGCGGCGAAGCCCCGATCGAAGTGCTTGAGATCCGACACGCCACCGCTGAGGGCGGTGAGCTCGTGCACGATCACCTCGGGCCTCGCCTCGAGCACGGCAGAGCGCACGGATGCCGCGTCGCGCCCGTCCATCACGAGGCCGTGCGCTCCGGCCGCGTCGATGGCGGCGACCCGCTCCGGCAGTGTCGTCGTGCCGAACACCTCATGCCCGTCCGCCAGCAGCAGCGGCACGAGCTTCGTTCCGATGGCGCCGGTGGCGCCGGCGATGAATACGCGCATCTCCGTCTCCCTCTCTCTCACCACCTCCGACGAGGACGGCATCGCATCCGTGACAGCGAGACCGCGATCCGTCGCGTGTGCCATCCTCGAAGCATGGCGATCACGGGCGAGACGCAGGAGGCCCTTCGCCCCCTCATGTTCTCCATCGCCTACCGAATGCTCGGGAGCGTCGTCGAGGCGGAGGACGTCGTGCAGGACGCCTACGTGCGCATCCACGAGCATCAGGCGGCGGGCGAGGAGATCCGCAATCCCGACGCCTTCGCCGTCACGATCACGACCCGACTCGCCATCGACGTGCTTCGCTCAGCCCGCCGCAACCGCGAGGTCTACGTCGGTCCGTGGATGCCGGAACCGCTGCCCGACGACGATGCGGATCCCGCCCATCGCATCGAGCGCGACGAGACGCTGTCGTTCGCGTTCCTCGCCGTGCTCGAGCGGCTCCGCCCCGTCGAGCGTGCAGTGTTCCTGCTGCGCGAGGTGTTCGCCTACGACTACCGTGCAATCGGCGAGGTCGTCGGTCGCGACGAGGCGGCGTGCCGCCAGATCCTGCACCGGGCGAAGACCCGCATCGCCGAGCGGCGGTCGCGATTCGACGGCGTCGACGAACGCGACTCCGCCCTGGCGGAGGCGTTCTTCGCGGCGGTCGAGGCTGGTGACGTCGACGGGCTCGTCGACCGCCTCGCCGACGACGTGGTGTTCTACGGCGACGGCGGCGGCCGGGCGCCCGCCATCCAGCACCCCATGCACGGCGCGGTCGCCGTGGCGCGATTCCTCGCCGGACTCGTTCGACGCGGGGCACAGGCCGGCGTGCGATTCGAGCTGCGTTCAGTGAACGGCGGCCCTGCGCTATGGGTCCGCGGTCCCGACGGAGCACTGCTGAGCGTGCTCATGGTGGAGTTCGCCGATGGCGCGGCACAGGTCATCGCGAACCAGCTGAACCCCGAGAAGCTCTCGCATCTCGGGCCGGTCGGCGACCTGTACGCACTCTTCAGCGGCCGCGCGGGCGCCTGAGGACTTCGATCAGGCCGGCGCGATCCAGCGGAGCGGCACCTCGATCGTGACCTCGGTGCCGCGACCGACGACGGTGTGCCAGTCGATCGTGCCGCTCAACTCGCCCTGGATGAGCGTGCGAACGATCTGCGTGCCGAGTCCCTCGCCGACCTTGCCCTCGGGCAGGCCCGAGCCGGTGTCGCGCACCGTGACGGTGAGCGTCGTCTGGGAGCGGTCGGCCGTGATCTCGACGTCGCCCTCCTGACCGGCGAGGCCGTGTTCCACGGCGTTCGTGACGAGCTCGGTCAGGGCGAGCGCGAGCGGCGTCGCGTACTCGCTCGGCAGCACTCCGAACGAACCCGATCGCTTGGGGTGGGCCGTCGTGTTGTGCGCTGCGGCGACCTCGGCGACCAGCAGCAGCGTGCGGTCGAACACCGCATCGAAGTCGACGTTCTGCGAGAGCCCCTCGGAGAGGGTGTCGTGCACGACGGCGATCGCGCCGACGCGGCGCATGGCCTGCGTGAGCGCCTCGCGCGCCTCGTCGGAGTGCGTGCGACGCGCCTGGATGCGCAGGAGCGAAGCGACGGTCTGCAGGTTGTTCTTCACCCGGTGGTGGATCTCGCGGATCGTCGCGTCCTTGGTGATGAGCTCCTGCTCCTGGTGGCGGAGCTCGGTGACGTCGCGGCTCAGCACGATCGCGCCGATGCGCTCACCGCGGTGCCGGATCGGGATCGCCCGGAGCGAGACGGTGACGCCCCTCGACTCGACGTCGGTGCGCCAGGGTGCACGGCCGGTCACCACGAGCGGAAGCGACTCGTCGACGACGAGCTTGCCCGCCAGGAGCCGCGTGGTGACCTCCGCGAGCGACTCCCCCTCGAGCTCGTCGTCGAATCCCATGCGGTTGAACGCCGAGAGCGCGTTGGGGCTCGCGAAGGTCGTGATGCCGTCGACGTCGAGGCGGATGAGGCCGTCGGAGGCGCGCGGGGCGCCGCGCCGCGGCCCGGTCGGCGCGCCGAGGTCGGGGAAGTCCCCCGACGCGATCATCTGGAAGAGCTCTTCGGCGCACTCGTTGAAGGTGAGTTCCTGTCGGCTCGGCGTGCGCGTCGCGCCGAGGTTCGTGTGGCGGGTGATGACGGCGACGGGTTCGGGTGCGACACTCGTGCCGGTCGTCGTGAGGCGGCGCATGACGGGCACGGCGCGCACTCGGGTCGGCATCTCCTCGTACCAGTCGGGAGCCGATGAATCGACGATGCGAGCGGTCGAGTAGGCCTGGCCGACGAGCTCGCGCCACTGCTGCTTGATCTCCTGGCCGACGAAGTCGCGGTAGAAGAGCGTCGCGGCGCTCGACGGACGCGAGTGCGCGACGGCGACGAACGCGTCGTCACCGGAGGGCACCCACAGCACGATATCGGCGAATGCGAGATCGGCGAGCAGCTGCAGGTCGCCGACGAGCATGTGCAGCCAGTCGACATCGGCCTGACTGCTGCGGCCCTGGGCGAGGACGAGATCACTGAGGGTCGACACGGTTCAAGCGTACTGCCCGGGCAGCACCTCAGCCGGTCGCCGCCCGTCGCAGGGCCGGAATCGCGAGAACACGACGGCGCGCCGGCTTCGGGGCGGGGAGGAACGCCTCGAGCGCGTAGTCGCGGATGGCCGTGCGCAACGGCGACCGCGGCGCCGCGTCGCGCAGTGTGCGAGCGGTGAGGATGGCGGCATCCGTCGCCCTGGAATCGTGCGGCAGGAGTGTCGCGTCGCCATGTCCGCCGAACCGGCGCAGCGTCTGGCGCACCTGGGCGTGGGCGTCGATGCCGAGCGCGCTCGTGCGCACGCGGTTCACGACGAGGTCGACTCGCTCGGGGTCGACGAGATCGACGAGATCGACATGCCCGCGAAGGAGCCGGGAGAGGCCGACGGGATCGGCGAGGCCCACGGCGACGACACGGTCGGCGGCGGCGAGCGCGGCGAAGGTCGCGGCATTGCGACGCGGCGCGAACTGGTCGCTCGTCAGCTCTTCATCGCGTTCGAGGCTGAAGCCGGTGTCGATCACCACGTACTCGACCCAGGCTCGCATCGCTCCGATCGCAGCGGTGACCCGGTCACCCGACAACTCGGGCCAACGGCTCGGGCCGACGAGTCCCGTGAACACGTTGAAGGCAGCGCGCGGCGCCGAGTAGCGCTGCGCGATGCGTTCGAGTTCGACGCGATCGAGTGCATCGCCGCCCGCGAGCCTGCATGCCGAGGCGAATCCCGGTGCCTCGTCGAGCAGGCCGAGCGTCGGGGCGATCGCTCCGCCGTAGGGGTCGCCGTCGACGAGCGCGACGGTGTGGCCGGCGGCTGCGATCTCGGCGGCGAGGTTCACGGCGAGGGTGCTGCGCCCGGGGGCTCCGCTCGGCCCCCAGACGGCGATGACGGATGCCGCGAGCTCCTGACGCGCGAGCGGGTCGCCGACCCGCGACGGTACCGGGACTCCGCCGCTCACGAGCGGTTCGATCTCGATCCACGGCGCCTCGTGGTCGACGACCTCGAGCAGGCCGAGCTGCGAGGCGTGAGCTCGCTCGGCGTCGCTCGCCGCGAGCGCGATCAGTCTGATGCCCCGTTCATCGCAGCCCGCGAGCAGCTCGGCGCTCAGCGTGGTGCGGGCAGCGCCGACGACGGCGACATCGGGGCCGAGCACGTCGAGGTTCTCGAGCAGGACGCGCCAGCTTGCCAACCGTGCGACGATCGTGTGGCCGTGCTCGATGATGTCGGCGAGGATGCGATCTTCAACGGAGCCGTCGAGCGCGAGCGCGAGCCGGGCCACGTCATTCCCCCGACGACCGGGCCGGCACGAGGTCGATCGCGTCGCCCGATGCCAATGCGCCGAGCAGTGCGGCCACCTTCTCGCGAGGCACCAGGAGTTCGACCGAGGTGCCGCCGGTCGAGACCATGCCCTCCGCCTCGATGACGCCCCCGATCTCGGCGTCCGACACGAGGACCGTGGGCGGCTCGTAGCCGCGCTCGGCCTCTTTCGCGGTCCAGACGTCGACCCTCGTTCCGGCGGCGACGTCGCTGGGCAGCGGCCCCCTGCTCGGGACGACGACGGTCGCGAGGCCGGTGCGATCGGTCTCGTCGACGGCGGCATCGGGCACGAGTTCGCCGGCCTCGATCGTGCGGGCGACGACGAGCCCGCCCTCGGGCAGCTCGCCGACGGTGAGATAGTGCGTCGCGCTCCCGCCGAGCCGCACGGTTTCGGTGGCGAGGTCGTCGGCGGTGACGGTCGTGCCGGGGGTCAGCGTGTCTCGCGCCGTGTAGACCTCGACACCGTCGTCGAGACCGGAGACGAGGCTCCACACGCCGAACGTCGAACCGGCGATCAGCACCACCCCGATGATCAGGCGAGGATCGAGACGGAGGGCTCCCCGCTCGCCGCGCTGGGGGCGACGTGCCATCATGTGCGTTCCCTTCTGGCCGGCGCCGGGTCGCGCCGTCGTCCATCGTCGCCTGAAGCCGCGACACGGGTCCGAAGTTATCCACAATCGTCGTCGCCGAGCCCCGGCCGGTCGATAATCAAGACATGACCTCTCCAGGTTCGGGCGACGAAATCGGCCGGTTCCTCACGCTCGCCGACGCGGCCGAGATCCTCGCCGTCGACGTCGTAGCGGTCGACGAGCTGATCCGCTCCGGCGAGCTGCCGGCGATCCGAGTCGGCACCGCCGGGCCGTGGCGCATCGAACGTGTGCAGCTCGAGGTCTGGATCGAGCTCCAGTACGAGGAGACCCGCAAGCTCTCGGCGTGGAACCAGGGCGAGTTCTCGAACATCGCCGAGCTCTCCGGCGCCCGCACCGGGCGGCTCCGGCCGGTCGACTGACGCCGCGCTCTCAGCGGAAGTCGACCACCAGCAGTCGCCCGAGCGGCACGATGCGGTAGCCGCGCACGGCGTTGTCACGGCGCGGCCGGTCGACGTCGTGCAGTGCGAGGTCGAGGTGATCGCGCGCGACCCGATCGATCGTGCCGTGCACCTCGCCGTCGACCGTGCAGAGGCGCACCGGGGTTCGGCGACGGCAGAGATCGCGCAGCACGAAGGGCAGCCCGATCCGTTCGGCGATGCGAGCGGATGCCTCGGGCACCGACTCGAGGCTCGGATCGAGCTGGGCGCGGGTGGGCAGCACGGCCGCGATCGCGGCGATGGGCACGACACACTGGGCGCCGCCCTGCGCGGGTTCCGCGGATCGACCGCTGACCCAGTCGCGGCCGAAGACCTGCGGCCGGAGCGACATCGTGCGGCCGCCGTGCAGTTCGATCGCGACGGCGGCGCCGGCGTCGTCGGGGGCCGATCGCGCGATCGCCGAGAGTCGATCCCGCAGGGTCAGGCGGCTGAGCCGCAGGCGCTCCTCCTCAATCGCGAGGGCGCGCTCCTCGTCACGCTGCTCCTGGTCGAGCTGCGACTCGAGGTCGTCGAACAGCAGGTCCCAACGCATGCAGCGACGCTACATCGCGATGCGCGCGTCTCCGAAACGTTATCCACAGGCGAGGAAATCTCTTGACACTGTTTCGACCGCTCATTTACGGTTCACACAGGCATCACCCATGTCCCCCACACGGGGGTGATCCTGTCGCACTGTCGAAAGACCATGCGAGCCACTCCTCCCCCATGGAGCACAGATGACCGCACGCGACGCGATCGGCACCCGAACCGCCGTGAATCGCAGCACTTCGGCGCACCTTCTCAGCGATGACGAGTTCTTCGGCCGCCAACCCGCACGGCGCACCGAGCTGCCCGATCCCGAGCCGCTCCTGCGCAGTCTCACCCACTGCGTCATCGAGGCGCTCTCGGGCGCACGCGATCTCGAGCAACTCGCGAGGTGGGTCGACGACGACGTCTACCGCAACCTGTCGAAGCGAGTCGTGCTCGCGGCCCGCGCACGTCGGGCCAAGGGCCAGTCGCCGCAGCGTCCGGCGTTCTCGATCGGTCGGGTGCATCTGCACGAACCGGTCGACGGCGTGATCGAGGCCGTCGTCATGGTGCACCAGCGGGCTCGATCCCGAGCCGTCGCGATCCGCATCGAGGGTTTCGACCAGCGATGGCGCGCAAGCGCCATCGGCGTGCTCTGAGACGTTCGGTTCACGGGGCGCTGCTCCCTCGGCCGACGCGCATCTCGCTGACGCGCGCCCGACCCTGCACGGGGCCGGTGAAGCACGAGACCCCGGTCGGTGCAGCGCCTCC